>CAZTZL010000150.1:0-1560 GCA_964617625.1 uncultured bacterium | reverse complement strand
CAGATTTATTTATGGCCAAGGAGAGAGGAAATTTCAGCAGTATCGGATTTATTTTAGCGGCTGCAGGATCAGCCATCGGATTAGGGAATATATGGAAATTCCCGTACATCACTTATGAGAATCAGGGGGGATCCTTTGTTCTGATTTATCTGGTGGCCGTGCTTGTTGTTGGTTTCCCTATTATGATGGCGGAGATTGTCATCGGGCGCTCCACAAAAAAGAGCCCGGTCAGCGCGTTTCTTCAACTCAATCACCCCGGATGGAGTGTCATCGGATGGCTCGGTATGTTAACCGGATTTATTATTCTGTCGTATTACAGCGTCGTGGCCGGCTGGACGATTCACTACTTTATCAAATGCCTTGGATGGTCGATTCAGGGATTTACACCTGAGATCGGTGCGAGTCTTGGAAATCATTTTAATTCGTTTCTGTCTAATGGTTTTGCACAAGTTCTTTTCCACGGCCTGTTCATGACGTTTACTGTTCTCGTTGTCATTTTTGGTGTGGAAAAGGGAATCGAGAAACTCACCAGAATTCTCATGCCAGTATTATTTGTGATTCTCGTCGTTTTGCTGGTCAATAGTTTCTGGACGAAAGGATTCAGGGAAGCTGTGTCCTTTCTGTTCACTCCCAGCAGGATTCATCCTGACAGTATTCTTGAAGCCGTGGGCCACGCATTTTTTACACTCAGTCTCGGTATGGGAGCGATTATTACCTATGGAAGTTACATGACGAAAAAGGAATCGGTTCCAAAGGCCGCCGGACTTGTCTGCCTGATGGATACTTTAATTGCCCTGATGGCCTGTGTGGTTATGTTCTCTCTTATTTTCAGTTTACCCGTGGAAGAACGGGGACAGTTCTCCGCAAGTATCGGCGTGATGTTCACGACGCTGCCAAAGCTGTTTTATGGCCTTCCAGGCGGTGCTATTCTTTCTCCGCTTTTTTACATTCTGGTCGCCTTTGCCGCGCTCACATCGACCATCTCTCTTTTAGAGGTCGTGGTTGCTTTTTTCATCGATCAGCTTAACTGGTCCCGGATTCGTGCAACACTTGTGATGGGTGTGTCCATTTTCGGATTCGGAATCCTTTCGGCGCTTTCGCTGGGGGCGTATGGCGGATTAAGCCGATGGAATCCTTTGGCCGGAAAATCAAAAGGGGTTTTTGATACTCTCGATTATCTGGCCGCCAACTGGCTGCTGCCGGTCGGCGGTATTCTCATATCGATTTTTGTCGGATGGGTATTAACGAATGTTTTCACACGCAAGGAATTGGAAACGGGGCACGGGCTTTTCCGATTGCACAGTCTCTGGAAATTTTTACTTCGTTTTGTCTGCCCTGCTGCCATCGGCTGGATTATCTATTCGGTGATTTTTACAGGTAAAACGTTTAATTAAAAAAGAGAAAAATATAAAAATTTAGGGTATAGAGAATAAGGAATAAGAATAAAGGATAAATAAAAAGTGTTCTAAAATTGAAAGTAAGAAATCTGAAATACGAAATCCGAAAATTAAAGTTCCGGGTGAGTAAAAGGTTACTGTAAACTGTAAACTAATAACTAAT
>CAZTZL010000149.1:0-1937 GCA_964617625.1 uncultured bacterium | reverse complement strand
TATCCGGAACTACAATTTCCTCATGACAGATTCGAAAATGACAAAAAATTAACTGTTCAATTTAATATATTTTTTCAGAAAATCCAATCCTTCATCGGATAGGAGGGAGTTTTATTCCCGGCCTTCCGTTTACAATGATTTTTTCAGTCTGTTCTGCACAGCGTCACCTTCAAGTTCCCGGATGGCATCCGAGGCGACCCATTTCGCGGATTTGGAATCGATTTTCTGAATTTCTTTGGCCGCTTCTATCGCGATTTTATTCAGATTAATATTTCGCTTGCCGATGTGCCTCAGCGCCCAGTTGACTGCTTTCTTGACAAAATTTCTTTCGTCTGTGGCTCCCGCTTTGATTATCGGAAGAAAACCAATGAATTTTTCGTCCGAAGCTTCTTTGTCGTGCCAGGCCAGACAGGCGATCAACGTATAAGCTGCCCGTTTGACGAACTCTTCTTCACGGTCAGCCCAGTCCGCTACTTTCTTCCAGGCCAGAGGAGTTTTATCAAAAAGGTTCATGCAGACCTGATCGCAGACGTCCCACGAGTTAAAGTCTTTGACCCAGTCTTCCATTTGTTCTTCGGTGATTTCTCCCGGAATGTCAATAATGGAGGCAACCATCATGGATTCGGCGAATCCGGTTTTCCATAATTCGAGAGCGAGCTGATGATTTTTATCGGTTTCTTTTGCGATTTTGCGCATATCCGGCACGCTGATGCCGAGTCTTTTTTCTATAGCCATGCCGAAACGTGACATGCCCTCAAGCTGGTCCGGATTGGCTTTTTCTTTAAGTTTTTTCAGGATTTCTTCTACAGCAGTCATATTTGATTCCCAATTATCATTATCCATTGGCCGTATACTCCGGATAGGAGGGAGTTTTACCCCGACCACAGAATGCTCAGGAGTACAACTCCTTCGCAACATGAGTACAACTTTCTCACATCATTTGAGTGCAACTCTTTCGTAGCATGCACATCATGGGTTTGTATACTTTTTCACCAGATTGATCACCGCATCCCATTTCTCACAGTTTTTAAATTTGAATGATTCCGGAAAACGGAGGAATTCCTCGAATGGAATCTTCGAGAGCAATTCCGGATACCGTTCCTTGATAATGTACTGATAATCTGCCAGAATGCGGTGGCCGATTCTACGCTTTTCGTTTTCGGAAATGTCGGTCGGATATTTCTCAATGGTTCGATTGACGGACTGTTCCATCTGGTCGAAGTCTTTCCAGAAATTCCACTCCCGGCCGGCTTTTTTGGAAAAGGTCATCCACTCCGAATTGTCTCTTGGATAGACCGTGCCCATACTCCGCGCGTCTTTGTATGTCCAGAGAGACCAGGAGATTTCGTGCTTTTCCAAAACTTCAAGCATGTTTGCGAGCAGAGCTTCATGATAGATTCTATTTCCACGATTAAAACTGGCGCCTGTTTCTCCGCACCAGACAGGACAGCGCAGTCTTTCCCGGATGTCCGTGATGGATGCGGTTTTGAAAAGATTTTTTTCGATCTCGGCCGGATTATATTTGTCTTTGAAAACATGCTGGAAAAGCATGGGATAGTAGTGGATTGTGCAGGCAATGTTGGCATCCTGAAACGGCTCGAACGCTTTGAACCGGGTGGTGTACATGTCTCCTTCGACGATAAGAAGATGGTTCGGATCGACGGTTCGGATTTCCCGGATCAGTTCGCTGAAAAATGTATTGAGAATGGTTTTGTCCTCGATCATCAATACCGGTTCGTTCAGCAGATCGTACGCGGCCATCCATGGATTCCGGGAATAGTGTTTGGCGATGTACTTCCACAGCGCGACTGTGCGTTTTCTAAAATCGGCATGTTCCCAGAACAGACTTTCTCCGGTCGCATTGTCGCAGTGCCAGTCGGGATTTTGGCCGCCGGGAGCCGCATGAAGGTCTAAGATCGCATAGATCTCATATTGTT
>CAZTZL010000148.1:0-2011 GCA_964617625.1 uncultured bacterium | reverse complement strand
TTTTGGCCGCCGGGAGCCGCATGAAGGTCTAAGATCGCATAGATCTCATATTGTTCGCAGAACTGCAAAATCCGGTCGATTTCGGCAAATCCGGTTTCGTCGTACACATATGGATTCTGATCGTTCTCGAAAAGATGATAGTTGAAAGGAATGCGGATGGCATTCACTCCGATATTTTTGAGAAATTTAAAATCCTCTTCATCCAAAAAAGAGCGATAAAATTGTTTCCAGAATCGATCCGCGTTTTCTTTTCCGTAAGCATCAATAATGGCCTGACGAATTTGCGAGTCGGTGCCGGGAAGGCCGATCATGAAATGTTCGAGGTTCAGCCAGGTGCCGATGCCATAGCCTCTGAAGATGATTTTTTTATCTCCCGCATAGAAATGGTTATTTTCTGCCCGTATGAAGTCGAAGTTCAATCTATATTACTCCTTTATTTTTTAATGGGAGGTTCGGGAGTATAACTCCCTCACATCAAAAACAGGAAAACATTTTTACATCACAGCGTAGATACATTAAATTCGGACCCGTGCGGCAGCAATAATTTCGCTGTTTTTTACATTGATAGCCCGCAGAAAGACCACCTGATCGATGCCCGAACGATTCAGTTCTCCGACAAAAATACAGTTTGCTCCAAGAAGCATTGAAACCTGATCGAGCTGATCGGATTTGATGAGTCCGGATAATTGCAGATTTCGTTCACTTAAAATTTCTGTAAGTCTCTCTCTTTCGACCAATGAAATTTCTTGATCATTCACAAGGTACAGCATGCTCTGATCGTGGAGATATTTTGCAGTATTTTTCAACAATGTTTCTTCGCATTGGAAAGGACAAAGAATCCCGACAGGTTTGTCGTGCATAAATTCCTTGAGTTGTTTCTTGATCTGGAGCCACAGATTGTCAAGCCGGATTTCGATAAGATTCTCGATTTCTTCCGGTTCGATCACATCCATTGCCAATTGAGCGACAGGAATTTGATATGAGACTTCTTTTTTGACCAAATTCACGATCAGATCGTTCAGTTGATAGGTCTGATAATTGCTTCCTGTGTGATGGCTGACTTTTGCCTTCGCCGAAACATCACTGTCTTCCTGTTCACCGTAGGTTAAGAATATAAATTCTCCGTATGTGAGCGCTGCTATTTGCCTGAAGATATATTCTCCTTCGGCTTCCAGTCCCGAAGCGCCAATTGTGAAAATCTTGATTCCTTTTTTATTGGCTTCCAGTGAATCCTGGATGTAATCATACTTCTGTCCATAATCGAGATGGGGTCTTGCATCTCCGATCAACAGCATAAGTTTGATCGCTTCTGAATTCCAATCCATTTTCTGGATGGCATGCTGTAATGCGGCCTGGATATCCTCCGGGTGATCGCCTCCTCCACCCGCTTCGACCTGATGAATCCGTTCCTCAAAGAGGTCAATATTTCCTGTAAACGGAAATGGTTTGACCGTATATTCGTCCTTACGGTCACGGTAGAGGATCAAACCGAAACGAATTTGCAGGGATGAAAAATATTGCTGAATCCGATGATGAATTGAATAGATCGTATCTTTCAGCTGCTGGATTTCATCATCCATGCTGCCGGTAGCATCGATAGCAAAAAGAAGATCGAGCGATAAATTGTTATGTTTGTCTTTTGATGAAACCTGTATCGTGATTATGGGTTCTTCATGTTGATCCAACGGAATCGTGAAAGTTGAGGAATCGGACACCACTTCGACTTTTTGATTATAAAATGGTTTCTGTGGAAACATGATATTGGGGAATAAAACACTTTCTCCATTAGCGTAAGTATGAGCTTCCCAGATTGGCAGGTCCAACCAATTTAGAACTCTAAATTCTACATGATGCAAAGGCAGTCCATTTTGATCGATGACTCTGATAATTTTTCTATCCTGAAAATTTTGTGGATAGACATTTTTCAGAAAATCAAAACGTGTTAAAAAATCCAGAAAATAGGGATATTCTTCATTGTCATTGTGCGAACCCGCTTGAAGCGCCGGTTTTG
>CAZTZL010000147.1:0-2253 GCA_964617625.1 uncultured bacterium | reverse complement strand
ATCGATCTGTCATAAGTTCATTTAAAGCAAGTTAGGGGATGATTTTTTAACGTTGCGCGAAGAGTAAGGTTCCTCGAACGATTGGATACAGAACCGGGAGAATGGGAGATTGTATCCGTGTTCAGTAGAATTATTTTGAAACCCATTCCTTATTGGGTTTGTTAAATTCTATGTGAATTATCATTAAGTTACGGTTGAGAAAATATTTACTATAGTTAAAGTTTTGACAAGAAGTGATGTGAAAGTAAAAACACTATCGTTCATTCTTATTTTAATATGCCACTTTTTTCAAAAAAAGTGGCGCAAAAAACTGGCGGCCAACGAAAAATCTCCTGAAAATGCTGGATCGTTCACGGAAGGAATTGAACTCTCCCGACTCTGTATAATAAAAATATTAGTTGAATAGTCGGGATCAAACAGCAATTCCTTCCCGCTTTTATTATTTGTATCAGTAAATTATTGAAGCGGGACGTGAACGCACCGTCATTTTCCGAGACGGAGATTTTTCAAATGCCGCGAAAAGAGTATTTTTATCCTGGCCTTTTTACAGCCAGAAGAACCTAATATATAAAGGTTTTGATTTAGGGGTGGGCATCATCCCGAAGCTTCGGGATGGCGAAAGGGAAGAGTTGGATGGATGTACCTTTGCTATTCTATCATTAAAAATTTGTGCAAACTCAGGCATTGTAAAAAAGCCGATTCTTTTGGTTCTTTTCTTTTAAAGAAAAGAACAGAATATCATTTGAGAAAACATGACACGCTTACAGAGTAATAAATGAAGATATTAAGCGAGCATATGTGATAAATTGTAAATCTTTACAAAATGATTGATGTGATTATGGCGACACCAGAAGAAATCAGAGAAGAAAATCAGCGGATGAGAATTTTGAGGGTCATAGTCGATTTGACAACGGTGATTCTCATGCAGGGAAATGTCTCCAGACAGGAGGCGCTGGACCTTATCCAGGCGACAAAACAAAAGATTCTTCAACTCTTCCCGGACAAGCAAGCGACCTACGATCTCATTTATAAGCCCCGCTTCGAGAGGCTGCTTCGGCAATTTGTCTGGAGAGAAATATCAACCCTTTCGGAAAATTAACATCGATTTTCCCATGAAAAACAAACGGTTTCCTGTTTACGGTTTTGTCGGCCTTTTTATATTAATTTTGGGGGGAGTGCTTCTCATTCTCCGCGTTCGGCCGGTTACTATTTTTTTTACACCCATTGCCTGGACAGGTTACATCCTACTGACAGACAGTGTGGTGAATTACAGAACCGGGAAATCGCTCATGGTTCACCGTACCGGTGAGTTTTTCGCGATGCTGCTTCTTTCGATTTTATGCTGGCTCATTTTTGAAGCTTACAATGTCCATATCCGCAACTGGCACTATGAAGGTCTTCCCGAACAAATCGGGCTACGCTGGCTGGGATACGGGTGGTCCTTTGCTACGATCTTTCCTGGTATATTTGAAACCTCCGATCTACTGGAAAGTATCGGGCTGAAAGTGCAATCCGCCTCAAGGAATTTCAAAATTCCCCGATTCATGCTGATTCTTCTTATCGTGATTGGTCTGGTATTTCTCCTTGTTCCCCTGCTTCTCTCCTGGCAGTCGGCGCAGTATCTCGCCATTTTGATCTGGCTCGGTTTTATTTTTCTTCTTGATCCCATCAATTATTGGACAGGCACAAGGTCCATTCTCAAAGACATTGAAAAAGGCCGTTTCACGAAACTCGTTTCACTAATGACTGCCGGGCTGATCTGCGGTTTTTTATGGGAGTTCTGGAACTTCTGGGCCGAAAGCCGCTGGATTTACGATGTGCCTATCTGCCAGAATATCAAATTGTTCGAAATGGTGCTGCCCGGATATATCGGATTTGTTCCGTTTGCCGTCGAGTGTTATCTTATGTATTACTTCTGCATGAGAATCCTGTTTCGATATACGCCCGATTAAAAGGGGCAAGGAGTTTAAATTGAAAAAAGAAATTCCCCTTTCAAGTGCTCATCGGATCATCAATCACGGTCCGGTGGTGCTGGTTACCTCGCAATTAAAAAATCACGTGCCCAACGTACTCGCCGTGGCGTGGGTGACCCCTCTCAGCCAGAATCCTCCTTTGGCGGGAGTCAGCATCGCGAAACCGCACTATTCCCATCAGTTGATCGAGGAAAACAATGAATTCGTGATCAATGTCCCGTCTGCGGATCTGATCCGTCATGTTTATACAGTTGGCAGAATTTCCGGAAGAGACGAAGAT
>CAZTZL010000146.1:0-2313 GCA_964617625.1 uncultured bacterium | reverse complement strand
ATTGTCATCTCGAAGGAGTGAAGCGACTGAGAGATCTTATAGCATCCACCACGAAAAGATTTCTCGCACTGGCAAGCCAGTACTCGAAATGACAAGTTGTTGTAAAAAAAAGGTCCCCACGCAAAGCATGAGAACCAGAAAATTCCTAATTCATTTGTCGGGATAAATCCCGACCTACAAGACTAATCATGGTTTTTTCTGGTCTTTTTGTAAGTGATCCCATACGATGCAATATCAAGGGGTGGGCGTCATCCCGAAGTTTCGGGATGAGCATCAGGTGAAGCTGAGGTGGATTTCAAACTTCTACGATATGGTCAGTTCAAATGAAATTCAACATACAAAAAGACCGATTCTTTGGGCGACTTTCTTCTAAAGAAAGTCGCATTAGATAAGTATTACTAAACCCATCAGATTAATATCAAACTGATACCTGTCAAACAGGCGGATATGTTTTCCTCCGGCGCATCCATTTCCCGATAAATCCCAAAGGATTCCTGATTTTCGCATCTGTTTTTATCTGCAACTCATCATAGAAATAAGGGATATCATCTTCATCAGAATGCCGGCCCACAGCCTTTTCAAAAATATATCTAACAGGATTCACCGCACTGATGATGTCTTGCGTCTTGCTCTTAGCCAGTCTTTTCACTTCACGCAAAACTCTTTCGATAAGATCAGAAGTAACAATGCGGGTGGCAGATATGACAGTTTGGTAGGATGGATATAACGCTCTTTCCGATTCAATAAAAATGAATTGACAGTAATTTTCCGTAATCATCGAAATACGCGTTAACAGAGCGGCATTGATAAATCCATCCGCAATGGAGCCCAGTATCTTTGAGGCAAACGGAATCCCCTTGAGCCCGCCTGAGAAAACCTTGGAAACAATTTCATCTACGGCGTATTCAACACCTTCGGAACCCCCGATAACAATGGAATAATAAACCATTCGGCCAATACGGAAAAGTTCTCTGTTCGTGACTCTGCCTCTGTACAACAAAAACATTTCTTTCATCATATTGATGCTGGACGAAAGAATAATCACGGCATCCAAAAATCCGTTCTGCGCAATGGCGGTACCGTAAAACACCTGCGTGACATATTTTTTCCGAATTCTTTCGATTTCCGGTTTCAGAAAAGCAATCACTTTTTCATAGCTATTTTTATCACTGGTTAAAGTATCAAAATCTAAATTTGACCGGATGAGGAAGGCGTTTTTCTGAAATCGTTTCATTCTAATTTGGATGAGAGATGGGATCTTTTCCGGATTGCGTATGGGAGAATAATACTGCGGGATGACGATTAATCGAAACAGGGGAATGCCGGCAAAATAAATCACAAAAACAGCAATGATAATCAGGGTGGCATAACCGGCGTAAGGATGCAGTGATTTTGTATATGTATACAGCGCCAAAAATTCCTTGATGATAATATAGATAAAAAAGAGGGAGATAAAAAAGACAATCCGTTTCAGTATTTTCATGTTCTTTTCCGTATTGATTTATAATAGAACAAAACAAGGATCGATGGTTCATGCAGTCTGATCGTTTTATAACAGGACAGTTCAAGAATAAAAGTATTCGAATGTTATTTCCCCAATTCCGAAAACGGGATTGATTCCGTAAATAGTGTGCGCGCTCGGTTTTATCATTGTTAAAGCTTGTACTGTTAACTGTTTGCTATTCCTTCTTCCCCTCTGTTATATAGATGGCTGCCTGATACGAAACAATCTTACCCAGACTCGAACGCAGGATGCCCGGCATACTCGAACCAGTCTGCATATTCTTGTCACCGACTTTGAGATCGGCATTGGAGGAGGTACATGCAATTAGTTTCCCGTTTATGTCAAAAAAGCCAAGGTTGTAGGCGATGTGTTTGGGCACATCGGATAGGTTGGTGATTTTAGGCGAGGCCATAATCACAAAATTACCAAAGAATTCACTCGCACGCACACTAAACACAAGTTGGACGTCACTGTTCTTCAGGTCAATAATACACAGTTTGCCTTCGTCAAATGCATCGGCTTCCTGAATCGTACATTTACCGGACTTAACAATCGTACCCGGGCCTGCCAAAACCATTGTGCTGACCATAAAAGTTAGAATTAAAATAGTCATTTTCTTCATCATTATTTCCCTTCTTTTTAAGACAATTCAAATCGCTCAGGATTTCATAACACAGGGTGTATAAACTTGAAGCTTCTGCACTAACAATGGATTTTGAAGCCTGCCTGTTTAACACATCAAATGTTAGCAAAAATCACCGTAAAAATCAAACAATTTATTTGCCATCTCGAATCTGCTTTCTCTAATT
>CAZTZL010000145.1:0-2318 GCA_964617625.1 uncultured bacterium | reverse complement strand
AAAACCGCCAGCTGGTCTGAAAAAGGGGACTCACTGATCATTGTATCCAAAACCGGGATACACCGGGGCGGTCAGCCAATGGAAATAGTTTCCACCGAAACATGGACACTTCAGGAAAACGGAAAAACGCTTTCGATCCAGCAGCACTCCAAATCATTCTGGGGCGAGCGAAACACCGCTATGGTTTTTAACAAGCTGGACCTTTTGTAAAAAGTAAAATTCAACTAGAATAAATTAGGAAAGAATACGATATGTCAAAAGACCTGATCATTTTCATTTCCCTGATTTGTTGTGTTGCATTCATTCTTATTATCATTAAGAGGAAAAAACCTTTCCCCTGCCCCTCTTACCTGACATTCCTTCTGGAAAATCCTTACATGAAATCCGTATCAGGAAGCGATTTGTTAATCAAAAGAATCAATCTGCAGCCGGGTATGCGTGTTCTGGATGTGGGATTCGGTCCGGGAAGGCTTACAATTCCCTTGGCCAAACATGTCGGAAAAAACGGTGAAGTGGTTGCTCTGGATATACAGGAAAACATGCTGAAGAAGTTGAAAAAACGGATCCAGTCCAATCATCTCAATAACATAAAAACGATCTTGAGCGAAATTGGTCGAGGACACCTTAGAAAAAGGGATTATTTTGACCGTGTCATCCTGGTTACGGTTCTCGGTGAAATCCCGGATAAAAAACAGGCTTTAAAAGAAATATTCGTTACTCTGAAACCCGGCGGAATTCTGTCGATCACAGAAGTTCTGCCCGATCCCGACTATCAGTCTAAACGAATTGTTATCTACCTTGCAAAAAGTGTGGGATTTGATTTTGATCAAAAATACAGCCGGTTTCTTTCCTATACGCTCAATTTTCTCAAACCAACATAAAAACAGTTATATTATTCCCAATTTCCAAAAATCGCTTGACATTTACGATGTTGTTTTTATTTTATAGGTACTTCTTTTGTGATTTATCTCAAGGAGAATATCTTTATATTATCCCCATTCACCATTTATGGAATTAAATACAAATGACAGCAGAAAAGAAAAAAATCAGAATCATCTTCATTTTTATATTAGGCATATGTCTCGGTGTGATCTGGCACTGGCTTCGGATTTTCCCTTTTCCGCAACTTTCTACTTTGAAAGCACAAATATCAGGAGACATGTTACAAGGAAGATGGCGCAAAACAAGAAACCTATCCGACAATCAAGATCTGACTAAAAAACAAGAACAGATGATCAAAAATCTCCAGTCTATTGGATATTTAACCGGATCGAAACCGGCGCCTGCAGAATCCAATGTGACGGTTTACAACGATAAACTCGCTTACAAAAGCCTTAATCTAATCGTATCCGGACATGCACCCGAAGCGCTTTTGATCACCATGTCAGGTGATATCATTCACAGGTGGAGCTGTAATCTGACAGAAGCCTTCCCGGAACTGATTACAAAAAAAGAAGCCAGCAAAAAATATTGGAAATCGAAGATGTACTGGCGCCGGGTCCATTTGATGGAAAATGGTGATCTCTATGCGATTTTTGAAGGAATCGGCATTGTCAAACTTGATAAATATTCAAACCTCCTCTGGAGTAAAAATGACTACGCTCATCACGATCTGTATGTGGCCAAAAATGGTGATGTGTATATACTCACAAGAAAAGCCCACATCGATAAAAGATTCGATCCTGAAAAACCCATTCTGGAAGATTTTATCACTGTACTAGATTCAGAAGGAAACGAGCTGAAAAGCGTCTCCATGCTTGATATGCTGGAGAATTCTCCATTTGCGCCGCTTCTGATCCGATCGAAACCTTTTGGTGACATTTTCCATACCAATACAATCGAATTAATCGAGAACCTGCCGTCTGATCATCCCCTGCCTTTCAAAAAAGGAACCGTACTTACATCTATTCTGTTTCTCGATCTTGTTTGTGCAGTTGATCTTAAAAAGGAGACTGTATACTGGGGCGAATCGAATCTCTGGCACAGACAACATCAGCCCACACTGCTTGACAACGGGGACATACTGGTATTTGACAATCAAGGATTAAAAAATGCATCCTCAGTACTTGAAATCGATCCATTGACAAGAAAGATTCTCTGGTCCTATCGAGGAGGTGAAGACGGTACATTTTATTCCAAAACCTGCGGTTCCTGTCAACGATTACCAAACGGAAACACATTGATTACGGAATCCGACCCGGGCAGTGCATTCGAAGTCACTCCGGATAAAACCATTGTTTGGGAATATATCAACCCAAATCGTGCCGGTAAAAACAGGGAGCTCATTGCTACCCTGTTCGAAGTAATCAGATTGCCGA
>CAZTZL010000144.1:0-2755 GCA_964617625.1 uncultured bacterium | reverse complement strand
CCGCTGCCGAGATTGACAATACCGGTAATGGCATGGGTTTTCCAGGATCTCCCTTCTTTCTCTCTCAAGGCGCTCTTCATCAACCATTCTTCGGCCTCAGCAAGTTTTATCCTTCTCTGTTCCGGAGTGCTTTCGGGAAAACTTCCGAGCCGGTTCGGCGCGTAACCGGGAACCATGGGATCAACAATTTGTCCCGCCGCGCCTAACAATGTAGTTACCGCTCCCAGAGCCATATCCTGCCTGAGCTTTTTATCATCGCTGGTTAAAAATATCGCCCCCTGTCCCACAGTGGCCGCACTGTATCCGATCAACCAGCCGCACCACCACAGATCGGCATTCGGCTCTCCCTGTTTCAGCA
Source organism: uncultured bacterium (assembly GCA_964617625.1). GTDB lineage: Bacteria > Zhuqueibacterota > QNDG01 > QNDG01 > DSAB01 > CAZTZL01. The sequence goes on along the minus strand of CAZTZL010000144.1, from coordinate 2,397 downwards.
TCTGCTGAACGACCCGCAGCCTTTCCTCGATCTGTGAATCGGACAATTCGTCCTGAGCAAAAACCGGATAACATTGATAAAAAAAGAGGAGAATAAAAAGAATGATCCCCAAACGGGTTTTGATGAATGGTTTTTTCAAGGCGCACTCTCCTGTTTTGTGATCAGGGCTGATTCCCTGAGCCGGGTGCAGAGAAGCATGCTGAAAAACATGAGTATGATGAGTACGATCAGGGGAAGAGTCATCGAACCTGTTGCCGGGGATTTGAAGAGGTCCATTCCGAAAATGAAAACGATACCCGAAATTTGCCCCATGAGCAAAAGCAAGCCGTTGGATGTCCCCTCCGGCGCCGGATAGGCAATTTCAGCGCCGTACTGAAATCCGATCGGGCCCGCGCTTAGCAGAAAGAGCCCCATGATAGAAGCTGAAACGAGAAGGAGCCAGTAGCTTGTGGCCCAGACGATACCGGCAAGTCCCAGAATCGCGCCGCCCAGAGCCAAAACCAAAAAAGGCGTTCTCCTGCGATAACGGTCGGAGAGTGAGGGAAAAACCAGAGCACCAACAATACCGCCGACAATCATCAGCCCCCCTGCGATTCCGGCCTGCGTAATCGAGAAACCCCTTGGCCTGACGATGTCTTCGATCCACGTCGTCACTGCGTTGAATATTCCCAACCCCACAAAGAAAATGAGCATCACTAAGATAAAATCCCGCTTGCGCAGCGTCTGCTTGAGGCCGTTAAAAACCAGAGATCGTTCTTCCTGATCCGGACGGCACGGAGGTGTCGGAGGACGTTCTTTGACGAAACCGAAAAAAACAACCGCGGCAATCAACGATACGATCCCGTAAATAATAAGCATCCCGCCGATGCCGGAGTGAAGCGTCAGGAAAGGACTCAGCACCAGGCCTAAAAAAATGCCGAGGTACATGGCCAGCGTCCCAAGGCCAGAAGCGGTCGCCCGCTCCTGAATCGGAAACCAGAGAGCGGCTACCTTGGTAACGGCATTGAGTATGAACGGCTGACCGATGGCGATTCCGATTTGCCAGACAAGTATCAGGGTATAGTTTGTCCCTGCCAGACCCCGAAGCAGGCCAAAAATACCCGTTAAGACAACCCCTGTCCCCACAGCAGCGCGGATTCCATAGGTATCAATGACCCACGAAGCGGGAATTGAGATGAGGATATAAACGATCATAAAACTCATGGACAAGAGGCCGATACTGAGGTCCGAAACCCCGAAATATTCGGCTGCCCTGCTCGTGATCGGGGCAAATGTAATCCATAACAATTGATTCACGGCAATGGCAAACATGAACACAGAAAGCACGATCCAGCGGTAGCCGTACACTTTGAAGTTTGTTTGTTCCATAAGGAAAGGTCTCCTGTTAAAATATAATTGATTAAAAGAGGAAAATTTATTTAGTAAATGAATTCACGATCACCAGGATCAGAAATACGAACAGGAGAGGGTAAAAACAAAACTTTAGACAACACATTGATTGTCTCTTAAAATTGATGACAATGATTAAAAATAAACACGGCGCATTTAAAAAGCAAGACAGAATCCGAAAAATCTTGAACCTCTTAAGAAAAATTAATAGATCACCACGATTCCTTTTTTGCGAAGAACCTGGATTTGACTCTCCTGAATCCGATTTCCGACAAAATTAATGTACTCAAGATGATTGAGATCAAAAAGGGGCCGGATGTCACGGATTTGATTGAAAGACAAATCCAGGACTTTCAAATAATCCAATTCGGAAAGAGCGTCAATTTGAGAGATTTGATTAAAAGAGAGATCGAGCTCTTCCAGAAGATGCAGGTAGCCAATGCTGGTGATATCGAAGATACGATTGTTAGATAAATCGAGTGTGACAATATTCGTACAGAATTCAAGGCCGGACAAATCCTGAATATCGTATCCCGAAAGTTCGAGATCGCCCTCCGTATTTGCCAGATCCTGTTTCCGGTAAACCACATCCAGATTCCCGTATTCCTTTTCCTTGAGTGCGGAAATAAAATCATACACGCCGCTTTCAAATGTTTCTCTCTCATGCGCTTGGTCATAGACCACCTCGTTCCAATCCACGGCATCTCCGTACCAGTCAGACTCATTCTGATCCGAATCAACCGAACTGGACGATGGTTCGGAAGAACTCAGACCCGGCTTGTTGATCTCTTCTAAAATCTGGAAGATGTGGGAAAATTGGTCCAGGTTTTTGATTTCGCCATTGGAGTGATGTCTGGCAATTTCTTTCCTGTAAAATTCCAGCCGGTCCGGATGATAGAGCATGATAAGCTGGGAAAACAGCTTGTTGATTTTATCTTCTTTGATAGAAATGATTTCCCGTATGCTCGACGCCAGCCGGTCGAGATAGGAAAAGTTCTTGTTCCGGTA
>CAZTZL010000143.1:0-3250 GCA_964617625.1 uncultured bacterium | reverse complement strand
CCGAATGTTGTATCAATCAAACTTAAACTTGACCAGCTTGATTATTCTCCTGCTTCTTTTTTCGATATAGAATCGCAAGAGGAATGACCACACAATATCCGATCACAAGCAATATCGGCGCAAGGGTTAACGACCAGAAACTGTCCCATGGTCCTTTCGATAATGCCAGATATCCGATTATAATCAGGAAAATTCCAATACCGAAAATAATATAATTCTCCGAACTGAAAGGAAGCGCCTCACCGGCCCTCTTATTTTTTCCGTAATATTTCTTCTTGATTTTATCCACTATTAACCTCCTTCAAACGGCATAAATATATAAAAGAGTACACTTATTGTCAAGACAAATCATGACGATATAAATATTCAGAACGATAAACTTTCCTCAAATTCCAGATATTTCGGAAAAATCCCAAAAATACCGCCGGTATGGAGAAACAAGACTTTCTGGCCTTTTGTGAATTTTCCTTTCCGGATTTGATCACGCAGGCCGAACATGGCCTTGCCCGTATACACCGGATCCAGAATCAATCCTTCGAGGCGGGCTACTTCGGCGATCAGGGACAATTCCTCGGGCCGTGAGACCGCGTATCCCTTTCCCACATACCCGTCAATAAGACGAATGGACGGTTTCGGAAGTTCCAATTTCCAGCCATACTTTTCAATCATCCGGCCGATGATCCCTGATATGCGGGCCTGAAAATAAGATGCCGTATGATTCACATTGATTCCGATCGGTTCGGCCTCCGGGCCGAAAAAAATCCGGCCCAGAACAAGGCCGCCCAGTGTGCCGCCGGAACCGACTGCCGTGATAATATAATCCACCTCCAAATCCATCTCTTTGAGCTGATGCTGTATTTCCTCGGCGGCCTGGATGTATCCGAAATATCCAATCTCATTGGAAGCCCCTTCCGGAATAATGTACGGCCGCTTCCCTTTTTCACGCAGCTGCCTGGCTGCATCGGCAAGAATCGATTCCATATCGGCAAATGAATGCTGCGGGACAAATTGGATATCCGCTCCGGCAAGACGGTCGATCAGAAGATTGCCCTGACAAGATTTCGGCGGCTCCCCCCAGAGAATCAGGCGGCATGATATCCCCGTTCTGGCAGCTACAACTGCCGTGGCGCGAGCGTGATTGGATTGAATCCCGCCGCAGGTAATGAGCATATCGGCACCTTGATCCAGAGCTTCGGCAACTGAAAAGACAAGTTTGCGGATCTTGTTCCCTGAAACCGCGCAGCCAGTCAGATCGTCTCTTTTGACATAGATTTCAGGCCCGCCCCACGCATCGGATATCCGTTCTAATTTTTCAATCGGCGTCGGCAAATTGGCCAGAGGGATAAATTTGGGATAGGTGAATCTCATCTTCTTCCAATTTTTATGAGATGTCTAGTTTAAACCATTAAACCGTTAATAAACCAACAATTTCTTCATGTAGTATTCAAATAATATTCTGTACTTTTCTTTAGAAGAAAAGTACCAAAAGAATCAGCCTTTTTGCAATGCCCAAGGTTATACGATCTTTAAAAGATAGAGGCAAAAAGGTACATCCCTTCGACCACTCCCCTTCGCCATCCCGAAGCTTCGGGATGATGCCCACCCCTGGATAGTAATCTTGAAAATATCAGACTTCCCTGGCCGCAAAAAGGCCAGAAAAAGACTGTTTTTCCGTGGCATTCGAAAAATTTCCGTCTCGGAAAATGGCGATGAATTCACGACCGTTCCCATTTTTTCGGGAACGGGAAAGAATTGCTGTTTGAGTCCCGCTTCAATAATTTATAAATACAATTGAAAGGGCGGGAAGAGTTCAATTCCTTCAGTGAATGAATCTCCATTTTAAGGAGATTTTTCGTTAGCCGCATGTTTTTTGTCTTCAATAATCTAAATATTTCAACACCTTGATCCCGCGAAAACGGGGCGCCACTTTTTTCTAAAAAAAGTGGCTTTTCAAAATAAGAATGAACGTCGTTACTATCTATAATTGTAAAATTTTCATAAAAAGTATTCAATTTTGTTTTTTATTAACCATACATATATGATCAATTATAATCTATTTATTGCTGACTTTTTTCGTTTGATTTTGTTTACCAATCGCAATTAAAATCGTAATGAGCGCATAGATAATAACCGCCTGAATCAGAACGAGAAGACTCGCGGCAACCGAAAGATAGGGCAGCAGAATCGCCGGGATCCCGACGCAAAAACAGACCAGATAGATAAACAGAACCGCGTTTTTATGACTCATCCCGATCTCGACCAGACGATGCGAAAAATGTTTTTTGTCTCCGATAAACAGCGGCCTGTTTTCCCGCCAGCGGATGAAAATTACAGAAAATGTATCGTAGAGCGGAATGGATAAAACCAGCACGGGAATGGCCACCGGCATCAGGGAACCGCTGCTCGGGACGACATACGATCCCGTGACCGTCAGTGTGCTGAATATGAAACCCAAAAAAAGACTGCCTCCGTCTCCCATAAATATCTTTGATGGATTAAAATTATAAACGAGAAAACCGAGACAGGCTCCTGTCAGAGTGATAAGCATAAACGCAAAAAAGATCTGCCCCTGAAGAAGCGCAACAGAAAACAGAATGACACCGCAAATTACGGAGACTCCGCCGGTCAGACCGTCCATGTTATCCAACAGATTGAAACTGTTCGTAATCCCCACAATCCAGAGAACCGTAACCAGAATATCAAGCACAGGATGATGCATGAAATCCACGCGGATTCCCAGGAGCGCCACTGCGAAGGCAATCATGATCTGAACGATAAATTTGGGATGATAGGTCATCTTCTCCTTGAAGAGATCGTCCAGAACACCGAACAGATGCATCAAAAATCCGGCGGAAAGAATGAGAATGAGTTTCGGCATAACCCGGGAAAACATGGATTGCCATCGGCTGAGAAAGGGGAAATGGAATTGCATCCACCCTGCGTCACCGAGAAAATGGAGCAAAAACAGATTGCCCACGATAACCAGAACGAAACTCCAGAAAATCGCCGCTCCACCCAGCAGAGGCTTCGGCTTGTGATGCACCTTCCTCTCGCCCGGTTGATCGACCACTTTCCACTTCAGAGCGATCCTGATAACCATCGGGATTAAAATCACCGAAATACCGAATGCTTCCAGAAAGACAATTAAATAAAGTAAATTCCGCATGATTCGGTCCTATTCTTTTGTAACAACCTTTAAAAGCAATTCTTCCAATTCAACGGCCTTCTGTTTTCTTGAATAATTTTTTTC
>CAZTZL010000142.1:0-3255 GCA_964617625.1 uncultured bacterium | reverse complement strand
ACCGCAATGGAATAGAGACCGGCCTGGTCCGTTCCGAGGAAATAGTTGATCAAAAAAATATCCACACGGAACAACAGAAAAAGCGAAATGTTCGATGCAACCGACTTGAATCCGGTTTCCATACTTTTTTTCCCAAGCTTCCAGTCTGTTCGAAAATGGAAGGATTCGAAACGGACAATGAGAAAAAAAGAAGCAGCAGTAAAAACTGCCATGGCGATCAGGTAGTTCATCAAAATATGATGGGGAGTAAACCCGGAATGCCAGAAAAGAGTTACATTCAGCAGACTGTACAAAACAATAGGTAAAACAACGAGCACATTAAAAAATTTATAGTCCTGAAGTCCGAGAAAAAGCCCGGTGAAACTACGGATAAAAATGACCGGAACCACACTGATTACGGCGAGAACGACAAGCCTGAAATCGACACCGGGCAATACCTTTTCCAAAATCGGACCCTGAATAAAAATTGGGATTAACAACAGGATCAAACCAAAAATACCAACTGCAATGATGCTGTTGCTGATCAGACGGGACAGATTCTTCCTGTTTAAACTGATCATATAAGTATTGGAACGGTACAATCCATCCCCGAAGATCAGGCTGAAAACAGTAATGATCCCCATAGTCAGAGCATATTGTCCTCGGCCATCGAGATTAAGCTGACGCGTTATAATAATACTGTTCACGAAACCGGCAAGCAGAACAAAGGCCTGGGAAAAAAGGCTGAGTGAAAATACTTTAATAAAACTCAATTGGGATCACCTTTTATTTATCTGATGCGATCCTGGATACAGCCAGAGAAAGACCCACTGTAAACCAGAGCAGTGTGACCGGTTCGGCATCACCGAACGTCCAGTCGAACATCCCGTTGACCCAGAATCCGGTCATTGCGGCAAAACTGCCGATCACCCATGCCGAAAGATGGGGTTTGTCTTCGGGGATGCTTCTATACAAACGATACTCCGTTTGGATCAGTTTGAAAATCATATAGATTCCAGCCAGGAAACCAATGATGCCAAAATAGAGAAGAAACATGATCAGATTGTTATGAAAGTGGCCAATCCGATAAGCATAATCATTCAGGTCGGCGCCCGGCGGTGCATACGCCCGGTGGATTTCATTCAAATCGATCCAGCCCAAACCAACAATCGGATAATCCTTAAATATCTTAACGGCATTGGTCCATTGTGTCAGGCGCACGCGTGTGGAATTGACCGAGAGATCCGTTACACTGAGAATACGATGCTTGATCGGCGCCGGAGCTAAAAGAAAAACGATCACGATGAGAACCAATCCGCCGATCAGCAGTTTCTTGCTCTTTATGAATGCCAGGACCAGCAGCCCTGCAAGAAATCCCATCCATGATCCGCGAACATAAGAAAAAACCAGACTGATCAACTGAACAAGAAAAGCAGCAAGATAGAGCCACCGTTTTCTGTTCTTTTTACCGAACAGGAACAGGCTGAGTGTAATCAATATAAAGATCGTGGACATGGCCCCCCAGGTCATGGTCGTCCCCTGCAGCGCCCTGACCCGTTGTCCTCCTGTCAAATCTGTTGTCAGTAAAGCCAGTATCCCCAACAGGGCGGATAAAAACACCATGATGTCCGCTGTGAGCACAGCCTGATGTTCTTCGTGAACATTGGAGGCAATCATATAGACTACAAAAATCAAAAGCACATTCTTCAGATGAATGAAACTTTCCAGCGGTTTAATTGAAAAAACAGTGGAGATACAACAGGCAATAAAAAAGAGAAGGAAAGCGAGATCAAGCGGCGTTTTTTGGATGAATATCCTTCTGGCACGGATCATCTTGGTAATCCATACAAGGATAATCAACCCCAGCGTATTCTGTGTTCCGGCAATTGAAATGAGTGCAAAGACCGCAAAAATATATATCAGGATAATGAGAATTCGATCATACCCAGCCAATTTGTTCTGATCCGTCAAACCACTCGCCTCCACCCATGAAAAGGTTTTGAAAATTAAATGAAATGATAAAAAATAGCAGTTGAAAAGATAAAGAATATCGGTCATTTAATCAAGAAGAAAAAGGGAGATATGATGAATATCAATTAAACCAAAATGATAATTAATCAATACGTTTAGAAGATGAATATGCTTACAATTGAAATTCCAGGCAATGTTTTATTTATCCGAATCTATGGAATATATTTCGGAAAAATGATCTTAAACGATGTCCCTTCCTTTCTGTTTAATTTTACCGTGCCCCCGATTTGAGTCGTCAACAATTTAATAAGATAAAGTCCCATCGATTTGGTTTTAGTCAGATCCGGTGCCGGCGGCAGACCCACGCCATCGTCCTAAACAATCAGTTCGTACTTGCGGTCCCTTCTCAGCCGAAATAATATTCGTATGTTGCCTTTACGATTCTCCGGAAATGCGTACTTCAGCGCGTTCGATATCAATTCATTTAAAATCAATCCGCACGGAACCGCCATCATCAAGCTGGCAAATAAATATAATATCGTTGCTGCACTAAAAAGCAAATCGAGCATTTCATTATCTTCACTTTTAGGCTTTGGGGAAAATATATGAATTTTTTAATCGGTTATTTGCTTCCTTAAAATCTGCAATTCCTGGATAAGCTGATTTTTTGTTTTCTTCTCATCCTGCATCGTCATGAACTCCCAAGAAAATAGTGATTACATTCGATATCAGCTATTTTTGACCTTTAAACCGAATATTAAAAATGGTTCCATTTTTCCTTGCCATATCTACGTTTCCATCGATTTGATCCGTCAATATTTTTACCAGAAGCAATCCCAGTGATTCTGTATTTTCAAAATTGATGTTTGGAGAGATTCCAATTCCATTGTCTTTAACAATGAGTTCGTATTGGCCGCTTTTCATCTGATGGAATTCCACATGGATCCATCCTTCTCTATTTTTTGGGAATGCATATTTCAGTGCATTGGATATCAATTCATTTAAAATCAATCCACATGGTATGGCCTCGGAAACTCCCAGAGAAGTTTTATCAATATCCAGTTTTAATTTTACATTCTGGGTGACTTTATAAGCACCAAAAAGTTCCTGAGCCATGCCTTCGACATATTCCTTAAAATTGATTGTGGAAAAATTCTCCGATTGATACAGCTTTTCATGCACCAGTGCCATAGACCGGATACGGCGATTGCTTTCCTTGAAAGCCTGTTCGGTCGCACTGTCCTGGACTTGTCCTGCCTGAAGATTCAAGAGGCTGATAATCACCTGCAGGTTATTTTTTACACG
>CAZTZL010000141.1:0-3574 GCA_964617625.1 uncultured bacterium | reverse complement strand
ATGTGCGCATAATTGCACTGCGGATAATAAAACTCAAGCCCGGTTCCGGCTGTGTGCACAAATTCATACCGGGTAAATGTCACGGAATCTCCCATGTCCAGGTTGGAAAGATCCCATGCCTGATTCGGACCGTCTGCTTTCATATCCACTGTAAGACCAAATGAGGTGCTGTTTTCATAAATCCCCACGGCCTGATCCAGTTTGACAACATCCTGATCCGTAATCTGTATCTGGCTTAAGAGGTAAACCGGAAAAATGAAAAACCACAAAGTGTGAACATATCGTAACTTCATTACAGACTCCTTCATTTTGTAAACGGGGCAATTGATTTCAATTGTTTATTCAAAGCTGATCGGATATTTTTCTATGAAGATTTGTCTGTTTAATTTAATCATAGATTCCTGTCAAAGCAATAAATTTTTGGCATAAAATAAATGTCACGAATGATTATCGGGATAACAAAAAAGCCCGAGATTCTATATCAGAATTTCGGGCTTAAGTTTTTTGTTCAAAAAATGGAAAGATCGATTTTTAGGATCCTATTCTTCAGTTTCCATTTCCTTTTCCACATCCATCTCTTTTTGGGATTCCATCGGACACGGATTGTCCATCATCTTTTTAATTTTAATGGTTTTTTCCATACCTTCACCCATGCGAGGTCCGCCCATTTTATCAAACCGTTTGCAGCACTTTGAGTGCTGTTTGTCGAAAGCAACGCGCTGGTCCGGCGTCAGAAGCGCCCGGACTTCAAGCTTATGACCCACTTTCATTTTTTTGATCTGTGTTTTCACTGCTTCGATTTCATCGATCTTTTTGTAAACAGCCTTCTTGTCCGGCTTGTCAGCCAGGAGCAGTTTATCTAACTCGGCCTGCTTCACATTAAGATCCGCGCTAAGCGGCAGAATTTCCTTATCCAAATTCAATTTGGATTTTTCAATCTGGGCTTGTTGTTCTTCGGTCAGATCGGGAAGACACGGCCCGCCTCCGCACTGCATCTTCATCATGTGACGCGGTTCCTGTGCAAGCGCCAGCGACGATAAAGCCAGTACGGCGAGAACAACACTGCGTAAAATAATTTTCTGAGACATGATTTGTTTCTCCTTTTTAGTTTATTTTTTGATTGGTTTAAAATGTTTGATAATCTTCTTTTGACATATTCCGGATTCGTGATGTACGCCCAATTTGTCTTCAATGATACAGATATAATTCTCCTGCTGGGTTGAATCCAGCAATGCTTTCTCTTTCAGTAATTGTTTCAGTACTTCTTTTTCGATTTGATTCTGTAATTCTCCAATACGTTCGAGTTGTTGATCCATGAGCTGGGTATCGGGTGGTTCCTCTCTTAAAAGATCTCCTAACTTTTTTCTTTCATGGTGCAGTTTCTCCCGGATTTTTCCGATTTCCGGGTGAAAAACCTCTCGCATTTCCTGCATGCACATTTCCTGATCGGGACGGAGTCCCATAAACTCAAGCGGGAATCCTCTTCCTTTCATCACTTTGCGAATAACCGGGCCCTGGTTCCCATGCCGTTCGATCAGGCGGTACGTAAGAGCACCTAAAAAAGCGAAATTAAACGCCAAAGAGACAATCAATCCAAAAAACATCCAGCGGTTCTTCATGATTATTTATCCTCCTATTCCTGAAGACCGGTAAATTCATAATAGATTTGCCCCAGAGAAGATTCCGGCATGTCATCAAAAGTATTTAAATCGATTGAACTGGTCACATTGTTTTCAGCGATTGAAACATGATCGGGTACAGGCCCGTTGGCTCCAACAATACTGCCGATAACAATACCAAGTATCACTGCCACTGTCGCGGACAAAGGCACAAGAATTCGTTCCATCCATCCTCGTGATTTTGCTCCTGCCTGTTCCAATAATCTTGCGCGGATACGGGTATAGAGAAATGGCGGCTGTTCGGGATTTGGAAGCACATTCAAAAGTTTCCAGGATTGCAGCATACCCTGATAGACTCTTTGACAATTTTTACAATTAACGAGATGATTTTCAATTTCTTTTTTCTGCAGAACGGTTATCTCATTGTCGATGAACCGGGATAAATTTCTTTGAATCTTGCTGCATCGCATGACTGCTCTCCTTTTGACCTCTATATATATAACACCCGAATCATGAAAACCTTGCGCACTTTTTAAAAATATTCTTTAAGGAACAAGGTAGATTCCCGCTTAAAAATTGCGGGAATGACAAAGAGGAGGAGTGGCATTTCCTGTATCAAGCACGGGACAAGCTCTGAAATCTTCTATCTGGAATCCATGGTCGGGTAAATTAAACTACAACCTGAGGAGGAAAAGAGATGTGTCTGGCATCCATGAAATCACCGTCCTTCTGGCCTTTTTGCAGCCTGGAAAGCCTAAAACTTCAAGGCTTCAACTCAGGGGTGGGCATCATCCCGCTGCAGCGGGATGGCGAATGGGAGCAGTGGAGTGGACATATTATTCGACTTCTATCTTTAAATACTTGTACAAAATTGGGCATTGCAAAAAGGCCGATTCTTTTCGTTCTTTTCTTCTAAAGAAAAGAACGAAATAATTTCTATTAACAATTTAATACAATTATTGGATGGTAAATAATTGATTGATTTTGGTCGATCATAAATGGATAAAAAAGAGACTTGCTCTTGTCCGACAAATTTTTTAGTTTTGGATAGTCTTTAAAATTATTACAAGGGATCAAACTGCTTGTCTGAATTATCGAGTATCATTCGTGTGGGACCTGCCGGCTGGAATTACAAAGACTGGTACGGCAATGTGTATCCCGAACCCAAGCCGAAGGGATTCAAGGAACTCGATTTCATTGCCAATTTTTTTAACACTGCGGAAATCAACTCCACATTCTATCGTCCCGCGAACAGTTTCATGGGAAGCGCCTGGGTAAGAAAAGTGGCGCACAATCCCGAATTCAAATTCACCGCCAAACTCTGGAAGCGCTTCACACACGACAGGAAAGAATTTTCTTCGGAAGAAATCAAACATTTTACTGAAGGGATGGATCCTCTCGCATTGTCGGACAAACTCGGCGCACTTCTATGCCAGTTTCCTTGGAGCTTTAAAAACAGCGAGGAAAATATAAAATGGTTGAAGACGGTTTTTGATTCGTTTCATAGCTATCCTCTGGTCGTTGAGCTCCGCCATGCCAGCTGGGATACTCCCGAAATTTACACTTTTCTGGATAATCTCAATATCGGCGTCGCTGCTATTGATCAGCCCGTGATCGGACAATCCATTGAATTCAAGCCGGTCCGGACAGGTCCGATTGGATACGTACGCGCACACGGGCGGAACTACCAGTCGTGGTTTCCGAAAAAGGGAATAGCTGAGAATAAGTCACGGGATGTATTCGGCCGGTATGACTACTACTACTCCGTTGATGAAATTCGTGAAATCACAGAAAAAGTGAAAAAAGTAGCAGAAGGAAGCAAGGAAACTTACGTGGTTCAGAACAACCATCCGAGAGGCCAGGCCGTGGCCAATGCCACACAGATCCGGGCAGGGCTGGGGGAAACCATTCTCCAGCTGCCGGAAACCATGTTTACGGCCTTTCCGGAATTGAAA
>CAZTZL010000140.1:0-3692 GCA_964617625.1 uncultured bacterium | reverse complement strand
TCTCTGTTAAATATAGAAAAGCATTGATTAAAATGAAAGTAAAAATTCTTGATTTTTGTATGCTATCCTAGAATAATACATGACCGTAATTACAGTTTTCTTTACCCCATAAAGAACAAAAGATTCTTGACATTCATAATTATTCTTATTATTATTTCGGTTATAGCAATACTTTATATTAATTTCTAAACAATTAGATAAATAAATATAATATTTTTGATGTATCAAGCTGATTCTTTTGATTTCGAGATTCTTATGAAATATATATTCATCTTCTACCTTTTTATTCTGTTTTTTTCATGTTCTCTTGATCCTGTAGTTATCGATCCGGAAACACTTGGTGACTACTATGTTTTTTGTACGTTATCACCCGGATATAGCCACCAGGAAGTCCTGCTAGGAAAATCTGTACCCGAGGGTCTACCTGTTGCGATCACAGATGCGGAGGTAGCCATCTGTTCCGACAGCCAATCCGTTGTGCTCACACATATTAAAAATGGTTTGTATCGGGATGTAAACAGTAATCTGAAACTCAATCCTGGCAGCACTTATACGCTGGAGATTAAAATACAAAATGGAAAACAAATCACGGGTAAAACAACTCTGCCGGGAGCCTTTGATATTCTCTATCCGCTTACCGGTGATACTATTCAGCATTTTTTAAGCCGGACACTCGACACACTGCTGCTTGCCCACGTTGGTTGGCTCCAAAGCGAACACGCAAAATTTTATTCAATATATCTCAAAATAGAAGACGATCAAATGCACGGCGGGCTAATCAGTACATTCCGATCTGATGTAATCATTCCAGAACTTACTCCGAATTTTTCTTGGATTGACACATTGAAATGTGAAAAGCTTGTTCAAGCCGATCTCTATGTCTTTGCCCGTGACTCAACAGAAAGATTTTTCGGCAATTCACGTCACTTTCTTGACAATTATACAGATTACACATGGGAAGATTTAGAAGACTGGATAATTGGTTCTGAAGACAGAATTTGGGGTTTTGATGCGGATAAAATCAAACTGGATGGCGCTATTGGTGTTTTCAACAGTATCGGTATGGCGAAACATGAGATTTGTCTGAATGTCAAAATCGATTGGCCTGGAGACTGAAAAGTAGATCATACATGTCGATAAAACGTATCGCAATCTGTATCGCTATTGTTGCCTTTTGTATATCCTCCTTGCAAACCCAGGGGAAATGGGGACCGCTGAAGGGAGTTATACTTGACAGCCGCACGGGAAGACCTCTGGATGAAGCAAATATCGAATTACTTATCGCTCATTTGGGAACGTCCAGCAATCAATACGGCGAATTCATTTTTACCCAGATACCAACAAACAAAGACACCCTGCGTATCTCATTTATGGGTTACAAAACCGCTTTTATCCCTATAACACTTCAACAGGAAAAACCATTTCATCTGAACATTAAACTCTCACCCGAAGTCATCCCATTGCCCGAAGTAAGGATCGAGGCCCAGCGATTCAGAGATGAAACATACGATCTGGCATTAGAACCTTCCGCAAGAAGAATACAATCCCAGGAGATAAAAAACATTCCTGCAGTTGCCTTGCCCGACCTGTACAGAGCGCTCCAGAAAGTACCGGGAGTTACTTTTACGAACGAAGCTTCATCTCAAATGAATGTCCGTGGCGGCAATTTCGATCAAAATCTGGTTATGCTCGACGGAGTTGTTGTTTATTATCCTTTTCATTTTCTGGGAATCATATCCAGCTTTAATGTGGATATGATAGAAGATGTCGATTTTTCCCTCGGGGGATTTTCCGCCCGTTATGGAGACCGTCTCAGTTCGGTTTTGAATATCCATACGAAACGGCCGCAGAAAAACTTTCCCCATTCTCTCAATATAAGTCTGATCGGCGCTGACCTGACGACCGGCGGCAAAATTGGGAATTCACTGGGCTGGATGTTTTCCGGCAGAACCGGCACTTTCGATCTGGTGAATCAATTCATAAATGACTTGCCTTATACTTTTTATGATGCTTTACTCAAGTTGGAATTTCAGCGGAATCATCACTGTTTCAGCCTGAGTCTGTTCATGAATAAGGACAAGATGTATTCGGATCAAAAATCCGATAATTATCTTGAATCATCCATTGACACCACAAGAATGAAATACCAAGAAATCTATCGAGATAACTATTCATGGTCTAATATGATCGCCTCTCTGAAATGGGATGCGTTTCTCACAGATCAGATACGGTTTCAGGTTCAGACATACATGAGCGGAGTGCAAAACCATTTTCGGAACGATTTCTTGGCCGAATTTCCGAAAGACCTCGATGAAAAATTCTTCCAAGACAAAGAAGAGGTTGATCAAATCATTGCCAGAAAGAATGAGGATTATGGCGCTCTGGTCAAAAACCGCTTCGGGGATTGGACAGTAAAAAATACCATGACATGGGATATCTCTCAGTCCTTTCGACTCTATACCGGCTGTCAGTTTACACAATTTCAGACGCGCTACGGTTGGCAGGGCCTCTACGATATTGGTGACGAAATCAAATTGTTTTTTGACGATGCATCCGATACTTTGGAATATGAAAAGCGTTTCAACTCGGCCGCATTTTATGGAGAAGCCTCTTTTGATATTACACCCCGCTTCCACATCCGGCAGGGGTTCCGGTTTTCCAAATGGAGCTTTCTTGAAAAAACGACAATCGAACCCCGATTCAATTTAAAATACGATATTACGGAAAATTGGGACTTCAAACTTACTTGCGGAAGATACACTCAGGGCATCTCAACAGCGCTGGAGGAAGGTCTCATCGGTTTTCTCGAACTCTATTTTCCGGCAGATGTGGGGAACCAGATCGAGACAGCGGATCACTTTATTGCTTCCATCGTTTACAGAAGACCAGCTGTATTTGATATATCTCTTTCGGGTTATTATAAAAAATTTGACGGTCTCATCAAATCCATTGGACCGGAGCCAGTTTTTACACAAACGCCGGGACGTGCTCTCGGTTTGGAAATCGAGTTGAAGGGAAAGCTGTTCGGTTTCGAAGGATGGATGAGTTATGTCTGGTCAAACAGCCGACGATCATATGATGGAACAACCTACGACACCAACTTTGACCAACGGCACCGTCTTCAGATTTTCGCTACCCGTGAACTGGGCAGGGGATGGGTTGCCTCTGCTTCTTGGGAATTTCATACAGGTCAGCCCTATTCTCCGGAAACTTATTATGCGCTCATTAACTCCTACGATATATGGGTTCCATTATATAGTCCGCTTGATAATCCAGATCCATGGTATACTTCGTATGAAATCGATATACCGAGAGGCCGAATCCGTTACCCCCCTTATCACAGAATGGATATTTCAATAATGAAAACTATCCAAAAAAAGGGATTCTCGCTGGCTCCTTATATTTCGGTTCGGAATGTCTATTATAGAAAAAATGTGCTCTTTTACCGGTCTCCCCATTTTACATATGATTTCAAAAACGGAAAATGGGTCAATCCCCACATTGATCGCGATCCATTTACATTGCCGATCATTCCGACCATCGGGTTGCGAATTGGTTTCTGATAAACCATCCGAAATTAAAAAACAAGCTATTTCCAACATTCTAATTTTTATTAATCTGTTCTAATTCAAGTACAATTTTTATCTTGTATTTGAGTCAATAATTTTTTATAATCATCCATAATAAAATGA
>CAZTZL010000139.1:0-3784 GCA_964617625.1 uncultured bacterium | reverse complement strand
GGACCCGGTTTCCTGATTACAGTCGGATTTATCGATCCCGGCAACTGGGCCACGAATATCGAGGGCGGATCAAAGTTCGGCTACGAACTTCTCTGGGTGATTACACTCAGTACGATCATGCTGATTGTGATCCAGAACATGGCCGCCAAGCTCGGCATTTCCACCGGCAAGTCCCTCGCAGTGAATATCCGTGAACGCTTTTCACCCCCGGTATCGGCGTTTCTTGGCCTGACTATTGTCACGGCGTGCGTTGCAACCGATGTGGCGGAACTGCTTGGAGGAGCCATTGGATTCAATCTCCTTTTCGGCATGCCACTGTGGGTCGGCGCTCTGCTCACGGTGCTTCTTGAAGTGTTCCTTATCGTCAGTCAGAGGTATCACCGGATCGAAGTGATTATTATGGGCTTTCTGGGAATTATCGCCTTATGCTATCTTGTAGAGATCGTGATCGTCAGACCCGACTGGACCGAACTGGCTCCCTCGATTGTCATTCCCAGCGTTAACAGAAGCAGCATTTATGTAGCCATGGCTATCCTTGGAGCAGTTGTGATGCCTCACAATATCTTCCTGCATTCCAACATCATTCACAGCCGGAAATGGGGCATTTCCGAAAACGAGAAAATGGCACTATTGCGATACGAAAAAGCCGATACGTTTTCTGCAATGTTCCTGGGGTGGGTGGTGAACTCGGCGATGATCATCGTGGCGGCCGCGGTTTTTTCCCGCCATCATATCGTGGTGGACAGCATCGAGCAAGCATCGGCAACACTGAAACCTTTGGCCGGATCTTTTGCGGGTTTGCTGTTTGCAATTGCTCTCGTCTTCGCCGGTGTCGGCTCATCAGTCACTTCCTCCATGGCAGAGGTGAATGTTATTACAGGATTTCTCGGCAAACCGGAAGATCCTCGAACACTGCTTTATAGACTCTCCGTTTTTATCACGGCCATACCCTCGTTTATCATTATCCTTTTAGCGGTAGACACGTTTCGTATTCTCATCTTCAGTCAGGTTGTTTTAAGCATCCAGCTTCCATTTACACTTATTCCGTTGCTTATTCTCTGCCGCGACCGCAAGATTATGGGGCGTTTTAAAAGCAGCCGGCTGGAATTCGTTTCCGCCGTGGCCATTTCGGCAGTCGTAATTATCCTGAATATCTATTTACTCTATTCGACGGTTACAAAAGGAGGCTGACATGCAGGTTTATAAAAAGATACTGGTCACCATGGACTGCTCGCCGGTAGACGATGCCATCATCGAACATGTTTCGGCCCTGGCACAACAAAACAACGCCCGGGTTGATCTTCTGCATGTGGTGCACTCCCACACACTCGATCAGGATCACGCGTTGCGCGAACACGCCGAAACAACCCTGAAATCCCGATGCGAGAATTTGGAAGGTCAAGGCATCAAGACCCGACTAATCATCCGAAGCGGCGAGCCGGATATTGAAATACTGAAAGAGATTGAAGGAAAAGACTACGACCTGGTAGCAATGGCCACTCACGGCCACACCTTTATAGGCGACATCCTGTTTGGAAGCGTCTCCCGGACCCTCAAGCACAAGATCAGCATCCCTCTTTTGCTGATTGGTCCCGGCCGTTGAAGGGCAGCACAAAGAAATTGGTAAATCCGAATACACGGATGCATTTGATTAAATTCGAATATACAAATCCGAAATGTAAAACAAAAACGAATGACCGAAATCAGAAATTCAAGACATCAGGATGAATCGTGTTTGATCGTTCTGGGCAG
Source organism: uncultured bacterium (assembly GCA_964617625.1). GTDB lineage: Bacteria > Zhuqueibacterota > QNDG01 > QNDG01 > DSAB01 > CAZTZL01. The sequence goes on along the minus strand of CAZTZL010000139.1, from coordinate 2,032 downwards.
TATTTTCGATTTGAACATTCGAGTTTTGAATTTATTTCGGACTTCGTGTTTTGTATTTTCCACTGGAGGTGGATCTGCCTACAGCAGGCAAGCTTGATAAAACTTTCGGACATGTTCACAGATAATCTATTCTAAATACTTAGGAGCATTTATGAACGAGAGCACTAATATAAAGGAAGAAAAGATGGATTATATTCAAATGACAGCGCCGTGCGGGCGGGATTGTTTTAACTGCCCGCTCTACCTGGCAAAAGACAACGAAAGATACCGACGGATCATAGCAAAAAAAATGGAAATTCCTTTTGAACAGGCAATATGCAAAGGCTGTCGAAACGAAAATGGCATTATTTCCTTTCTTGGCATGAAAGAGTCCTGTAAAATCTTAAGATGCACAAACGACCGGAAAATCAATTTTTGCTGTGAATGTTCTGATTTTCCGTGCGATGCCCTGCATCCGCTCAAGGACAGGGCAGCTGAACTGCCCCACAATACGAAGGTTTTCAATCTTTGTTTGATCCGGAAAATGGGACTAAAAGCCTGGGCGGAAAACAAGGCCAAAAGCGTGTTTGACAATTACTACAATGGCAAACTGGAAGACATATTTAAATAGCCTGAATAATTCACAAATTTAAAATTGAATTGGTTTAATTTATGATTTTTAAATAGATTATGGAAGTTCCTAAAAAATAAGTGAATTATTCAAGCTATCCCGATTCCCTGCGCATAGCGTATATTAATGAATTATTCGGGATGAATAAAACCACTTCTGATAATTGTGATCTTCTCGGACTTCCCTGACCGGGATCAAAAAACTTTACAACAATTTGAAAAGATCGCTTACACCTGAAAATGTTCGACCCATCACCATTAAAGGAGAATCATATTGATGTAATTTTAGACTCAAAAATAACTTGATTTTTTAAATAATAATTTTTATTTTTTTGTATAATTATCAACAATATTGGGAGGGATTGCGGGAATTCTGCTACGATAATTCAAGTAATCCTTAACACAAATCTATAAAATATTGAATAATTGGTTTTATTCAATTGATTCCGGTTTCGATTCCTGATAAACGTAATTGAGAGTATCAAGAGTCGGCTTCGTTATTTTTTACATCACGGAACGGTAATTATGGCAAAAATAAAAGTTTTATTGATTGAAGACAACCGCCTTCTGCGGGAAGGGATTACTGCCATGCTCAACGATCATGGTGATTTCAAAGTCGTTGCAAAATCCGAAGACGGCGATTCGGTGCGTCAACTAAAAAGTCTGAATCTCTCCCCCGATGTTGTCCTTCTGGATCTGGGACTGGAAAAAATAAGCAGCTTTAATCTGATGTCCCAGCTTCAGGAAGAAATACCCGCGGCAAAGGTCATCGCGATGGATATCCTCCCTGATCATGTCGATGTTGTCGAGTTTGTAAAAGCCGGGGGATCCGGATTCATTCTTAAAAATGCTCCTCTGGAGGATTGGATCAAAACAATCAAGACCGTGGCAAAAGGAGCAAAAGTACTCCCCCCGATTCTGACCCAGTCACTCTTCACGCAGATTGTCGAGTTAGCCCTCAAGAAAGGCGAAGGTGTACCCGCCGACGCAATCCAGTTTACACCTCGTGAACGTGAAGTCGTCGATCTGATTGCCAGAGGCATGAGCAACAAAGAAATCGCCGAGTCACTCTACATCGCCACCTTTACTGTCAAAAGCCACGTGCATAATATTCTGGAGAAACTGGCGCTCAGCACCCGTCTGCAGATAGCGGCATTTGCCAGCAGGGAAAAATCCGGATGATCGGGTTCATAACCTGATAATTATTCACTCCAAAAAATCACAACCTCACAATCTCCTGATCTGGTTCTCTCCCATCACGAACCGACTGTCCAATTCCATCAATTTTTCATGTCTGATTTTTTTCATGGGATGAGTTCCATCTAGTCCAAAAGGACTAAATCCTTTTTCATCCCTTTGGACTATTGTTTTATTTTGCAGTTTTTTCTATAATTCATTGAAGATTTAAGACAAAGCGCCCAAA
>CAZTZL010000138.1:0-3850 GCA_964617625.1 uncultured bacterium | reverse complement strand
ATAACTCCCCTGTTTCCAGTTGGGGGCGAATAATTGATTAAACAGAATTATAATGTGCAGGGGATGCAAAATTATTGGACAATATAATAATATGATTTACGAAAATCCACTTTATTTTCAGAGCTTGCGAGAAAATGTTTTATTGATTCAACAACTGATCCGCCGCCAAAACCAGAAACATAAAATTGGACGCGCCGCCGCCCATGACGTATTCAGTTTGCTGCCAGAGATAGGGCCATTTTTTCAGCTCGGCAAAATCCGGACGGATCAGGGCCGTACCGGAACAGACGCCTCCGGGAATGTACGACCAGTCGTCCCGGTTCGCACCGTACGCCACGGTAATGGATTTTGCTCCCACTCCCGATGCGAACGAAGCCGTATTGGCTCCGGGATGGCAGCCCAGAACAAAGTTGAGTGCGTCCAAAGTGCTCTCTTTTGAAAAGATATCGGGAAAACCGGCATGCAGAAAATATTGGGAGACGCCGTACATTTGAATCATCCAGCCTGCTCCCCAAATTTGCGGCCGGTAGGGAACACCGAAAGGAGTCCTATTTTTTTGTTCGTCGAGTTCAATTTTATAATCCATCAGTGCCCGGTTGACTGTATCCGAAAATTCTGGATTATCAAGTTTTGGCAGAATGCGTCCCAGCAACCATCCTGACCATTGTATATTTTTTACAATATTTTCTTTCTCGGACAATATATAATCTTGATATGCACTGTCTCCGGTTGTGATGCACAGTTCTGCAGCCGCATTGATTTTGAATCTGCTTTCCTTGGTTTCATTGGCTTGCCAGAGTTTAATCGCCGTGTTCAGGCATTCGGCAGACAGAGAATCATTGAATCCCTTTAATACCCGGGAGGCCGCGGCAAGAGAACCGGCGACCTGCAGATCCCTGTCCGGATTCTCTTCTGTAAATACCCAGCGGTCGTCCTGCCCGCCGACGATATTGTCCGTCATGACCGAACCGTCTCCAAGAAGTACATACTGGCGAAGCGTTGGACAAATGATTCCCCGGTAGAGCCGGCCCAGCGTCCTGTATCCACCCAGTATTGCAAGTACGCCGTGTTCGATCTGCTGAAGAATATCCGGCTGGCCATCGGGTACGTGCATTTCAACCCGGTGATTTTCCTGATCGACTGTTGTTGCATCGTAATCCACATGAAAGGCTTCACGCGCCAGGGACAGGGTATAAACCGTCCCGGCCTGGCTCTCCACGCGCAGGTCATAATCGCCGGCATCGTGCCAGCCTCCTGAATTCAATCCCGGGACCGGATCGAGCGGTTCAAATGAAGTCAATGTGGAGGGGCCCTGTCTATAACCGTCGAAATGGGTGTGATTCACCGGGGCCATGAGGGCATCGTCCATGTGACAGAGACCGTGCCACACACGGTACCGGTCCATCACTTTCATGTGGCACATCTGAACAGGCAGAAAATATTCCAGAGTAGGCTGCCACACATCGCGGCTGAATATATCCGTTTTAATCTGAAAAGGTTCTGTCTGAGAATCGCCATAACCAATGATATAAATACCTGGTTTCTCAACTTTGGAAAAATCGAACTGCAGATATTGATACCGTAAAAATTTTCCCCATTTGGCGGGTTTTTCTTTCAGCACATCTGTCTTTCGGCCGTCCGGCTCCACGCGTTTTAAAACTGCTTTTCGGATTTTATGATCATTTTTGTCCAGCTCGATTACGGCTGTTTTTTTCTGTTTCGGATGATAACCCACCTGGGAAATGTGTATGACAGGCTCGGCCATCCAGTTCGGAATCACAGAAGGTGTAATGATCCATTCCACTGTATTTTTGGTTGCCTCTTTTTTCACCAGTGACCGCACGATGAACCACCCGTTATTGTGTTTTCCCCTGCCGTCGATGAGCTGGAGGGGATTAGTCAAACTCTGAATAACCAGACGGGAAGCGTTCGATTCCGGACAGACAATCAATTTTTTACCTTCGGCCATGGGAACAATCTGTACTTCGTTTTCGGAATCGACAAACATGGGGCCGTCGGCCTGTCTCGGGAAGATCCCGGATTGATCATCCATGTAATAGGTCCTGCCGAATAGCAGTCCGGGAAACAGTTCAAGATTGAATCCCACCTGATCCGCGAATTTTTGAGAAATCGGGTGGTGCAGATCCACAATAATCCTGAAAGATTTCCCCTGACCGATGACTCGAATATCGTATGAGAAATTCAAGTCCGGATAATCAATGGGATTAAATCCTCTTTTATTCCGTGAAGAATCCGGATATGTAAGAGATATTCGGATTTCATTTTTATCACGATCCACTACTCGATCTCCAACTTTAGGAACCGGATCCCACTGTCCCGGTGCAGGCTGTAAACGAATATCACCGTTGGCAGCCACGCGCTCTCCGTTCTGAATGATGGTGACACCGCTCTGGTGTCCCTCCGGATAATAGTCGTGAAACACCATCACGTTCAATCCCGGCATTTCAAAATATTCCAGATCGTTGATGACGAGTTGAGCACCTGCAACAAAAGGCAGGAAAAGAAAAAGAAGAATCGATTTTAATTTAAGCATTTTAATTTCCTATTAGAACATTCGGTTTAAAAATTCTGTAAATGTGAGAAATCCTTTTTATCTTCATTACTGCAATCGATACAAAAGAATTTATTCTTTATCGAATATTTTGTTCTCTATTAAGGCCTCCGAAATGGTTTGAGCCACGGTATCGAATGCGGTGTCTGTATAATGGACGTCATCGTAAAAATATTCTGTTGTTTTAGGAATGGCTTTTCCCAGATCGATGAGCAGAAGCGACCGTTCTCTGGCAACATCCTTAATCGTCTGTGTGTATTGCTGAAATCCCCGAAGCGCGGTTTCGTAGCTCCATTTTTTGTCCGGTCCGATGGCCTCGTAATTCAGCATATTCAACAGTTGTTTTTCTTTTTCCGAAATATTGGATTTGTATAAATTCGGCTGGGTCATCAGAATCACCGTGATCCCATCCTTTTCCGCTAAATCGATCAGTGTGTTCAAATTCCTCTTGAAGGGAGCGAGTCCAGGGAATTCGGTCTGTTCCACGATTTCGCGCGGGCGGTGGTACCAGAGCATTTTAATAAAGTCACGGATCGTGGAAAGTAAAGTCGGGTTTTTTAAAATCCGGCTGAGCGGGCCGTAAAAATGCCGGTAATCTTCCCGGAAAGGTCCGAAACTGAAGTAGCAGAAATCCGCGTTGTGAAGCAGGTCGTTGATCGTATGCATCACGATCAACACATCCGGATGATGAGGACGCAGATTGGTCTCGTAATTGATGAGAGAATGCAAAGTTGTGTACCACTGCCGGCCCTGATTCCACACGCCGATTGGCCTGTCCAGCGAATCGTTCAATAATTTTTCCAGACGGTCGGGCCAGCCGCGTTCCTGGCTGTCCAGAAATTGTGTGGTCGATCCGCCGAGACAGAAAATTTTACAGTCCACTTTTTTGTCGATCTCTTCCAATTCCTGCGGCGCAAGCTGAAGATAAGGGTGATAGAGATCCCGTTTCTGGCTGATGTCGAGCCATCGTTTGAATCTGGCACTGGCAAACGGGTAGACGACCAGTAGCACGATGATGAGACTGCCGGCAAGCAGAGCGGGAGCCGCGGGATGGACTTTTTTCATTTTTATCAGATGGATGAGCACCAGAATGCCGATGACGCATAAAGGAAACAGGAGCCGGATCGCGGAGAGCAAAAGCCGGCTGGTCGTTCCCCACCGGCCCAGCGCGTAAGGATCGGGATAGTAGAATCCCAGATAGACAACAATGGATCCTGCTGTTCCGATTAAAATAATCAGGATTTCCCATATCGAATAGAATTTAAAGAGTTTTTTCAT
>CAZTZL010000137.1:0-3922 GCA_964617625.1 uncultured bacterium | reverse complement strand
TGGTTTTAAAACTTGTATCCCATTTTAAAATAGATGTGATGTTCTTTGGATTCGCGGACGATCAGGCCGTGGCTGCCTTCCGAAATGATCAATTCGATGGGGCCTACTGGCGTTGAGATAACGCCTCCCAATCCGATTCCCCAGAGCCTGCGGTAAAAAATCGTTTCTCCGCGGTAGCGGTATTCCCCGTACGGAATTAGATTTGTGATAAACTTTACGTAGATCGAGGGTTTGATCTGATACTGGTATTCATAACGGATAATGCCAAGATGGGCGCCCGCAAGCTGGTCATAATTCATACCGACAAAATATTCCGGTTTTCCTACGAAAAAATGTTTGTAGATGGGCGTGGATTGGGTTGCATATCCGTAGAATACAAAATAGCGAACTGTATGCCGTTTTTTCCAGGTGTGGTACAGGTTTATTGAAATTTCACCTTTGAAGTAGTCCACCGGAGATTGCAGGATTTTTAAACTTCTTTCCATTTCGGAGTAGATATGAATTCCGTTTTTAGGCAGCAAGGCATAGTCGAGGTTGTCAAGGTCGAAACGCAGGGTTAGATTGTGCAGTTCATCATTCCAGTTTAAAAAGAATCCCGATTCGGAATAGGCGATGCTGGGGTGTATATCGATTTGCTCGTAATTGTATTCGATTTCGAGATTAGTGGATTTGTCCAGCATGAAACCCATGCCCAGGCCGATCAGTGAGGATCTATCCGGATATTCCGCGATACTTGTGCCGTACCGGTCATAAATGGTAGTCGGAATATCTTTGAAGGCGAGCCTTAAATAGGGATAGTCCTGTATTTGAAAGAAACGTGAAAACGGATAGTAAATTTTTGTGTTGAATTTTGAGAGGCCGGCAAACTGCAGTTCACTCTCGAAGCGAAGGCCGGATAACACGTAGATCATGCCGTGAAAGCCAACAATACCTACCAGTTTATGATGGCTGTCGTATCGGAGCCCAACCCGGATCTTTCTGAATGGAAGTTCCTTGACTGTCAACTGCAGATCGATATGGTTCTCTTTCAGAGGTTTGATATCGTAAAGAATACTTTCGAAATATCCCAGTCCATAAACTTCCATGATCCGACGGTTCAGATCATCCATGTCGAGCCGGTCGCCAGGATTCAATCCCAAAAGCCCGTATATAAATGAAAAGGAGAACTTCTCGTTTCCGGTGATATGGATACTGAAAATAACCGGTTTTTCCGTGTTGTCTTTATAAATCGGCAAAACCGTAGATGGGTGAGATTCGGCTATTTTGGCGGAGTCGATCCCGCAGGTGTCTTTCAGCGCAAGCAGCTCATCCATGTGCTCCCGAGCCGCTTTGTCTCCCTGACAAATGATTTTCCCGATCTGTTCGTTTTCAAAATCGAACATGGTAAATCCGGTCAGGTCCGGCTGGATATAAATATCGGCCATTGCTTTGTTTTTTTTCCAGCGTTCGATGCCGAGCAATCGAATCGATTGTTCCAGAATTTCAATTACATTGGCCGGCCGTTTCTGGTCCTTATCCAGTCCCATCACATCGACCGCAATGATAATATCCGCACCCATGTCCCGGACAATATCCACAGGAAGGTTATTTAAAATACCCCCGTCAATGAGAAGCGAATCTCCCATTTCCACCGGGCTGAAAATGCTTGGAATCGCCATCGTGGCGCGAATGGCTCTGGCGAGCGATCCCTGTTTCAGGATGACCTCGTTGCCTGTAATGAGATCTACGGCGATGCAGCGAAAGGGAGTAGGAAGCGAGTCGAAGCTTTCCATATTTTCAAACGGGTATGTGAGACTCGAGAAAAGCAGAGATATTTTCTGTCCGTAAATCAGGCCGCTGATAGCCGGTTTGCCCTGCTGAATCCCGAATTCGAGCTGAAATTTGCCGTCCTCTTTTTTCTGGAAATAGGGGAGCATGCGGCGCGGTGGTTTATCCGTGAAGATTTCAATCCAGTCTGTTCTGTCGGTCAATTTTTCGAGTTCAATACCATTATACCCGATGGCATACAATCCCCCGACAATTCCTCCCATACTGGTACCGGCAATATAATCAATGGGGATATTGAGGGAATCGAGCATTTTTACGATGCCGATGTGGGCAAATCCCCTTGCGCCCCCTCCTGAGAGAACCAGACCGATTTTGGGACGTTCCCTGCCGAGACCCGGTTTCGCTGTGAGTATGAGTATCAAAAACACGGATAAAAGCCATCGGGCTAATCGGATTAAGCTGAGCGGTTTTAAATGATATTCTGATCGGTTCATTTTTTCCTTATTGACTAAAATCCATTTCAATCTCGTTCCCACGATCTGCATGTGAACGTATATTTTTCTGTTCTGTGCTCTAATTGAGTGTTCTGTCAAATGAGAGCGGAAACTAGAGTCTCCTCTTTTATATACCCACGAAACCATTGGGACGAGAAAACATGGTCAATTAATAAATTTCCCAATAAACGTAATGATTGCAACAAGGCATAGAAAACCGCTGATTAATCCAAGCATGTACAATCCATATTGACCAATGTCAAAGTTTGCATTTTTCCTACACCAACGGTTACGAATATTTTCACTTATCAATGGAGCAAAACCACAATAAGCAGCATAGAATGTAGCAAGGATACCCATAGCAAGGGAAGCCGGTTTTTTTACTATTCCTGGACCTCCGTTTAAAAGTATGCCAAGTCCGCATAGAATATTCCAAATAATGATAAATATGATTATCCGTGAAGGTTTGATAATTACTAGTATTCCAAGAGGGCTATTCTTTAGCAGGAAAACAATAATTGTCTTTATCTTATGTAGTATAATATTTTCCAATTTCGCTCCTTATTTCTACAGATAAAAAATATTTTTACTTATGATTCAATTTTTCCTGGAGCCAGTCGTCGATATCCTGCGCCACGTTTTCCCATCCGGTTTCGCCTAAAAGCCAGTGGGCATGGTCCTCATATACTTTAAGTGTCGCGATGCGGGAATATTTTTTATGCATTTTTTTTACAGAATCCAGCGGAATAGTTCGATCCTGAGCACCGGCACAGATCAGAACAGGACAGGATATCCGGGTTTCATCCACACCTGTGGCCTTGTTTTTATCGAACATTGGTAATCCGATTTCTGCGGCTGCTTTTCCGGATTCAAAAATAAACTGGTCGTGCATTCGTTTTTGTTCGATAAACGGCATCAGTTGAAATACGCTGTAAGCCACCTCCTTAAATGTGGGACGCACCGGTTTTTTCCAGAAACCCCATTGGGTGAAACTGCTCCAGAATAGTTTCAGGACAGAGAAACTCAAACACGGGATATCCCTGGGTGCTGCGGGAGCAATCAGGACGAGCGCCTTGCAATCGGTTTGAGTGGAAAGGATCTGGGCCAGAAGCGCCCCCATGGAATGACCCATCAGGATGGGAATTTCGTTCAGATTCTGGATCAAATCAAAGAGGTCTGCAATGTACTCCCTGATGCTTGTGGTTGCCAGATCCGTAGGGATCGGGTCGCCCGGCCGGACATCGTGATGCCGGAGTGTGGGTGTGAGGCACCGGTATCCTTTCGACGTGAAAAACGCTTGATAATTTTCCCAGTACCAGCCGCCCGCCCACATTCCATGGATCATAACAATCGTGTCGGTCATGATTTTGTTCCCCAGTCTTATCTCAGGATATTGGTTCTCGCATCGGTTTGATGGTTCTTATCCTTTTCTGAATTACGGGAGAGGAAATGATTGTTAAATCTGAAAATTACTTTGTGCTGATTATCATTTAAAGGTTTTTGCAAAAAAGTAATTTTTCTTTTAAAAGTCAAGAAGAATATATTCTGACCATGGTTGCCGCGCTGTTATAAATTCAGATCCAGCGTGAGCGGGAAATGATCCGACGCTTTGAGAAGCTCCTTTTTAATCGGTTTGGCCGAATCGTTGTCATAGGGATTCC
>CAZTZL010000136.1:0-4108 GCA_964617625.1 uncultured bacterium | reverse complement strand
GGTCAGGTCATTCATGTCGATGGTGGTCTTTTAATGTAAGATATAGATGTATTACAAACTATCTATAACCAATTTACAAAAGGGAGGTGAAAAAATGGCAATCGACGAAGGAAAATTTCAAGAAATCATCGTGGATCGGTTGGGTGTGGATCCCGGTCAAATTACACCAGAGGCTTCCTTTATCGATGATCTCGGTGCAGATTCTCTGGACACAGTTGAACTGGTCATGGCTTTTGAGGAAGAATTTGACCTTGAAATCCCGGATGAAGATGCCGAGAAACTCACGACCGTCGGGAAAGCAATGGAGTATTTAAAAAAACGGCTCGAATAATAATAACATGATAACAGGAAGTTCCGTCCTTCAAATTGCCGGGCGGAACTTCCCCATCATCGGAGGAGAATTATGCGGGACCGTAGGGTTGTTGTCACAGGTTTGGGAGTTATAACGCCCATTGGCAACGATGTAACGTCATTTTGGGATGGACTTGTCAACGGGAAAAACGGGATAGGACACATCACCAAATTTGATGCTTCTCAATTTTCGACACAAATTGCTGCTGAAATCAAAGATTTTGATGTGTCGAAATACGTCGATTTCAAGGAAGCCAGAAGAATGGATCAGTTTACGCATTATGGTCTGGCTGCAGCGAAACAGGCAATCGATGATTCCGGACTGATTCCCGAAAAAGAGGATGGTTCTCGTATCGGAGTAACCATCGGTGTGGGTATCGGCGGGATGCTTGTCTATAAGGAGGAGCATCTCAAATTGATTGAAAAGGGACCGAAACGCGTTAGTCCATTTTTTATTCCCATGATGATTCCCGATATTTTGGCCGGACATGTTTCCATCCGTTACGGATTTAGGGGGCCCAATTACGCTTCAGTATCAGCCTGTGCCTCGGGTGCTCAAGGTGTCGGTTTGGGATTGATGCATATCGAACGCGGGGATGCCGATGTGATGATTGTCGGCGGGGCCGAAGGAACAATTACTGAAATGGCTCTTGCTGGATTTTGCAGCGCCAAGTCTCTTTCGACCCGGAATGAAGCACCGGAGAAAGCCAGCCGCCCGTTTGATAAAAACCGGGATGGATTTGTGATGGGCGAAGGCTCGGGTATCATTGTTCTTGAAGAGCTGTCCCATGCCAGGAAACGGGGAGCCAAGATCTACGCGGAGTTTGCCGGTATTGGTTTTACGGGAGATGCATACCATATTACTGCACCGCATTGCGAGGGAGATGGAGCGGTTCGAGCGATGCAAACGGCATTAAAAAATGCTGAATTAAATACGGATGCAGTGGATTACATCAATGCCCACGGCACTTCGACGGTTCTTAATGATAAAATAGAAACGCTGGCGATTAAAAAATTATTTGGTGAACGCGCGAAGCAAATCCCTGTCAGCTCGAACAAATCGATGTTTGGGCACCTGTTAGGAGCGACCGGAGCAGTTGAGTTCATTGCTTCAGCGCTCACAATAGGGAAGGGGATCATTCCCCCGACGATTAATTATGAGGAACCGGACCCGGAATGCGATCTCGATTGCGTCCCCAATCAGGCCCGTGAAAAGGAAGTTAAAACTGTAATCTCAAATTCTTTTGGATTTGGCGGGCATAACGTCTGTTTATGTCTCAAGAAATTCGAAGATTAATCATATATTAATTTATACCTGGATTTTGAATATTCATTGTTTCATACGTTCAATTTTTCGAAATCGGAAAGCGATAAAAAGCAGGGAGTCCGATAATTGGGATTCCCTTTCTTGTCGAATTGATTACCATTTCACAAATAAAGATTTATTGAAAGAAGCAGTGACCCACCGTTCCGTATGTCAGGACAAAAATCAGAAGAATTTTTCGAACGAACGGCTGGAATTTTTGGGCGACGCAGTACTTGGCCTGGTGATCACTGATGAGCTGTTCCGCCGTTTTCCGGATCATGATGAAGGACAGCTTACAAAAGCCAAATCGCATCTTGTCAGCCGGGAAGTTCTTTCAAAACAGGCGGGAAAGATGAATCTGGGCCAATATCTTGTTGTCAGTAATGGAGAGGAGAAATCCGGAGGGCGATCCCGTCAATCTATTTTGGCCGATGCTTTTGAAGCAGTCATCGGAGCCATTTTTATTGATGGTGGGCTTGAAGCGGTCCGGCGTTTTATCGGGCGGTATTTATTAAAAGACATGGGTTCTTTGTTGTCGAGTAAATATCATCATAATTTTAAAAGTCTGCTGTTAGAGCATGTTCAAGCAAGAGGAGAGATCGTTCCTAAGTATCGTGTTGTTTTGGAAGAAGGTCCGGATCACCATAAGGAATTTACAGTGGAAGTGGTTGTGGATGGAAAGGGAATGGGAAAGGGGACAGGACCGAGCAAGAAGAAAGCAGAACAGAAAGCCGCCTGTGAGGCGCTTCAAAATATGGGAGTGATTTCTAAAAATAAAGCCAATGACTCAAGGAGGAAGTAGATGGATTATTTTTTAACAGAGGACCAAATCATGATTCGGGATTTGGCACGACAGATTGCGCAGGAGAAGATCGCACCGGTCGCGGCGCATTATGATGAAACCAGTGAATTCCCTTGGGATATAATGAAAATTCTGGCGGATAATGATTTTTTCCGCACGTTTATCCCCGAAGAATACGGCGGGCTGGGTATGGGCAGTATGGGTTTGGTTCTTGCCACAGAAGAACTTTCCCGCGCGTGCGGAGGTATCTCTCTCGGTTTTGCAGGGACGGCTTTGGGTACGTTCCCGGTTTTAATTTCCGGGTCCGACGAACAAAAACAGAAATATCTTCCCGCTATTGCCGATGGTAAATGTCTGGCTGCCTTCGGTTTGACCGAACCCAATGCCGGATCGGACGCTGGCGGTATTCAGACGACAGCAAAAAAGGATGGGGACCATTATATCCTAAACGGCACAAAACATTTTATTACGAATGGCGGTGTGGCCGGCATCTATACGATCATTGCCATGACGAATCCGCAAAGAGGCGCCCGCGGGGCTTCGGCGTTCATCGTCGAGAAAGATACGCCGGGTTTTTCCATCGGCAAAAAAGAAGACAAGATGGGTATCCGTGCCTCAATCACGAGCGAGTTGATTTTTGAAGACTGCCGTGTGCCTGCCTCGAATTTGATCGGCAAAGAGGGCACGGGTTTCATCACTGCGATGAAAACACTGGATGCTTCGCGTCCCGGTGTGGCGGCGCAGGCACTGGGAATCGCCCAGGGCGCATTTGATCATGCAATTAAGTATGCGCGTGAACGGATTCAGTTCGGAAAACCGATTGTGGCTTTCCAGGCGACTCAATTTAAATTGGCTGAAATGGCGACACGGATCGAAGCCGCTCGGGCATTAATTTATGCCACGGCCAAGTCGCAGGATGCCGGCGTGAAAGACATTTCCAAAGAATCGGCCATGAGTAAATATTATGCAGCTGAGACGGCGATGTATGTGACGACTGAAGCGGTGCAGATTTTTGGCGGTTATGGATATATGAAAGAGTATCCGGTCGAGAAGTATATGCGCGACGCCAAGATCACGCAAATTTATGAAGGCACGAGCGAGATTCAACGCGACGTGATCGGCAAGGCGCTGATTCGTGAGGCAGCCTCGAAAAAAAGCTGAGAATTTTTAATGATATATTTGGTGAAAAAGGGAGTTAAAAACAGCTCCCTTTTTTGTTTGAGATGAGAAAGGAGGTTTGACATGTCCTTGATTCCTGAGTTTACCCTCGGGATTGCAAATGGCTGGTGGTTTCTTCTGCCGTATCTGGTCATCATGATCGGACAGCCGATGCTGTATCCAAACCGGAAGGAAGTGATCGGCAGGCTGATGTGTCATCCACGGAAAACCCGGAAAGAGAAAATTGTCGGCAGCATTACGGTTGATCTGTATTATGCCATGCTGATTTACTCCATTTTTCTTCCGCTGAAATTGCATTCTCTCTGGTTCTGGTCAGGATTGGCTGTATTTGTCGCTGCCATGATTGTTTATATGATAGCTGTCCACAATTTTGCCGTTACTCCTCTAAATCAACCCATTGTTCACGGTATTTACCGCATTTCGAGGCATCCTATTCATTTTTTCTCGTTTGTGGCCTGGATCGGAATCGG
>CAZTZL010000135.1:0-4422 GCA_964617625.1 uncultured bacterium | reverse complement strand
CCGGATTTCAAGAAGGAGCTGTACAACGATGTTTTTCTGAAGATCCGGCAGAAGTACAAAGGGCAGAGGAAAAAAGATTGAATAAAGAACAATGGTTTGTTATTTTATATATAATCTGAAGTCATAAAATGTTATTTCCAATACTGTTACTATCCAGTCACTTGTCATCTCGAAGGAGTGAAGCGACTGAGAGATCTTGCAGAATGCGTCACTATAAGATCTCTCACCTTCCGCTAAAGCAGAAGGATTCGAGATGACAACAAAGGGGAGGTGGATTTCGGCTCTACGGCCGGAATGACAAATAAAGTATTCCGTAATTGTAGTCCAACTCCGAGTTGGATTACAATGAATATGCATACTTTAAAAACAAAAGGAGGAACTATCATGAAACCCAAAGCCATTATCGCCATTATTATTTTTATTCTGGTGCTCATTTTAACGCTGCAAAACACACAAACTGTTTCTTTTCGATTTCTGTTCTGGTCGCTCACAATATCGCGCATTCTGCTTATTCCGCTGTTTATTCTGTTGGGTTTTGTCCTCGGGTATATCATAGCTAAAGTGGAAAGACCGTCTAAAAAGCAAAAATCATCATAAAGGGCTGACGTATGCAAGTTTATTTGGAAAAGCTGGGAGACTGGTTTCTATCCAGCGGATTTAAGATTTTTTTAATCTGTATTGTTGCTTTGATCGTTATTAAAGGAGCCGATATTCTCTCTACGAGAGCCATCTCTTCCGTAAAAAAATACAAGCGGAAGGATGAAGAGGAATTTAAAAAGCGCGCAGATACGTTGAAGTCTGTGATCAGATATGTTTTTAACGTCACGATCTTTGTTATTGCCTTTGGCATGATTCTGGGGGAGTTGGGCATCAATGTAGGGCCGATTCTTGCCGCGGCCGGAGTGCTGGGTCTGGCCGTCGGTTTCGGTGCGCAGAGTCTTGTCAAAGATTTGATTGCCGGTTTTTTCATTCTTTTACAGGATCAGATTCGTGTCGGCGATGTGGTCGAAGTGGCCGGCAAAAGCGGCCTTGTCGAGGAAGTGAACTTAAAGATGACGATTCTTCGGGACCTGTCCGGGAATGTTCACTATATCCCGAATGGTGAAATCAGTGTGGTGACCAACATGACCAAGGGATATTCCCGGTATCTCTTTGAAATCGGTGTGGCTTACCGGGAAAATGTGGACGAAGTCATCGAGGTGATCAAACAGGTGGACGAGGCATTGAGAAACGATCCTGAATTTGGAACCGACATTCTCGAGCCAATGGAGATTTTGGGGCTGGACCAATTTGCCGATTCCGCCCTGATCATCAAAGCGCGCACCAAAACAAAACCGATCAAACAGTGGCGCGTGGCACGGGAATTCAACCGGCGATTGAAAATCGAATTCGATAAAAAAGACATTGAGATTCCCTTTCCGCATTTGACACTTTACGCGGGTAAAGACAAGCAGAATCAATCGCCTCCTTTGAATATTACGATTGATCAGGATAAAAGATAACTTGACGTTTGTAATATTTGAAATAAACAATGTTTCTCAGAAATTCCAAATGACAAGATCCAAAATTCAAATAAGACAAATACCAATAAAATAATTCATTGGTGAAGTTCTAATTTTATTTTATAATTTGGTATTGATTTGGAATTTGGGTTTTGATATTTGATATTTGCGCAAATAAAAACATTTAAATGTATCTTAAGTATGTTGTCCAAATTATTCTGTCCGGATTCATGGAGGCAATCTCATGGCACAGAAAATGTTTAGAAAAGGAATGAAAAAACCGGGACTTCCTCCCGGATCAATGGTGCATATTGGTGATAAAAAAATCGAAAAAGCCAAAATTACCTTCATGGATTATGATGACCAGAAATTTACAGAAAAGGAAGTTGATTCGGTTAAGATGTGCTATCCGTTGAAGGATACCCGGACTGTCTCGTGGATCAACATAGACGGTCTGCATGATTTAGACCTGATCAGCTGTCTTTGCGAACATTTTGGAATTCATCCCCTGATTCAGGAAGATGTGGTCAATACGGAACACAGGCCCAAGATAGAAGATATGGAGGAATATCTGTTCATGATTCTGAAAATGATTAAATGGGATGAACAGAAAAATGAAATCCAGTCCGAGCAGGTGAGTTTTATCTTGGGTTCGAATTATGTGGTTACCTTTCAGGAACAGCCTGGAGATGTGTTCGAGGCCATCCGGGAACGAATCCGCACGCATTCCGGACGGATCCGGAAAATGGGGAACGACTATCTGGCTTATTCGCTGATGGATGCGGTTGTGGATGAATATTTTGTCGTTCTGGAAAATTTGGGTGAAAAAATACAGAATATGGAAGAGGAAGTGCTGTTATCTCCGACCACCAGCACAATACAGAAATTGCACAGGATCAAAAATCAGCTGTTGTTTCTGAGAAAATCCGTCTGGCCGTTGAGAGAGGTGATTACGCGGTTGGAGCGCAGCGAATCCAAACTGATTAAAAAGCAGACAGTTCCCTATTTCCGGGATATGTATGATAATACCATTCAGATTATCGATATGATGGAAACCATGCGGGACATGAATTCAGGATTGTTCGATATGTATCTTTCCAGCCTCAGCAACAAGATGAACGAAGTCATGAAAGTCCTGACCATCATTGCCACGATTTTTATTCCGTTGACATTTATCGCCGGAGTATACGGCATGAATTTTCGGAACATGCCGGAACTGGGATGGAAATGGGGATACTTCGCGGTTCTGGGGATCATGTTGATTGTGGGTCTGTGGATGGTTCTGTTTTTTAAAAGAAAAAAGTGGCTTTAATTAAGAAAGAATGTCTTATTGGATGATCCAAGAATTTCAGCTAAAATTAAGCGAGATGGATCACAAGAAATGGGGAATGTGGAACGGAAAACGGGGAAAGGAGAAGGGAGACGGGAGACTGGAGACTGGAAAATGGAGACCGGAAGCCGGAGAAGGGAGACCGGAAATCAGAAACAAGAAACTAAGAACTCATTTTTTATCTCGCAATAAGTCTCAGTTATATAGTTCAGTATTATTATTCGGAAGAGGGCGGAATAATGAGCAGAGAATCAGGATTCACGAGAAAGGTCATGCATTCTATTCTATCCAGAAGTGTGTTTCGGCGGTGAGGCACACCGATGTCTTTTCCGGGAGCCAGAGATGTCAGCACCGTTTCCCCGATAATGTAGCGTCCCTCTTTTCCCAGCCAGTTGCGGGTTTCCAGTCCCCACAGAGCATGCAGTACCACAGGCTGTTTCTGATTAAATCCTGCATACAGCATCACATGTCCCGGTTTCCAAAGCAGTGTGAGAAATGGAATCCCCTGCTTCAAAATGACCTGCTCTTTTAATTTCGGTTTCAAATCAGCAAGGTATGTTTGGAACGGCGTGATTTCCGCCTGATCTGAAGAATGCCTCGGAATCCAAATACCAAAGGGAGTCAGAAAATCCTTGGTCAGAGCGGAACAATCACGGTCATGAAAGAGTCCGCCCCAGCCGTAAGTCTGTCCGAGCATTGCCCCGGTCAGCCATCCGGTGTTTTTCAGAGTGAGGGGCCAGGGTTGGATAACGCATTCATTTTTTCGGATCAGGCCTGTTTTTACCTGTCCCTGTCCTGAACCGTTATTCACCATCACAGCAATCAGCCAATCGGATTCGGTGGAATCCACCAACGGGAAGAGTGAGCCGATTCGGGCCGTGGCCATAAATCCCCCCAGTGTACCGAGAATGGAAATCGGTTCCAGAACGGGCGTGATCAGTTCGGATCGCATCCATAATGCCTGTTGCATCGAATCAACACGGCAGATCTCGTGGTAAGGTATCCATCCCAAAGCATGATGGGATTCCACTAAAAGCCATGCTTTGTCTGTGCTCTGATTCAGGACCCGGACCGGTGTGTTGACCGGCAGTGCGGAATTCTGCAGATAATCAAACGGGAAGCCTTCACCCGCTTTGTTGAAATCTTTATAAAACGGTTGTATTGTGGGAAGCGCCCTCAGATCGCTTCGGACAGTATTGATGCCTTTCCAGATGATTTTTCCATATTTTAGCGTATCGGCATTCCGGATTACCGTTTCGATCCACGCGGGTGTACGCGGCAGTTTATTTTCACCGTACCCCTGAACTTCCCGGATAAAGGGAATGCCCCAGTTCGCCTCTTCTGATGTAAATGTCAGTGTGTCTGTCAGCCAGGGATTGAAGAGTCTTAGCCGGAAGGATTCCGCTAACATCTTCTGATAGGAGCCAGATATCAGCCGTTCCTCCATCGGCCAGTCCTTGAGATAAAGGTTTGGATCCTGCACGTATGGAGGATGGTATTGATTCTCACGTATTGTGGATGCGCAGCCGCACAGCAGAAGCATAAAGAATATGGAAATGGTTTTTATTTTCATTGTATTTTTGAATGATT
>CAZTZL010000134.1:0-4448 GCA_964617625.1 uncultured bacterium | reverse complement strand
GGTCACCATTCCCGTGATGGCCAAATGCCGCATCGGGCATTTTGCCGAGGCGCAGGTTCTTGAAGCGATTGGTGTGGACTTTATCGATGAAAGTGAAGTGCTGACACCGGCGGATGAGCGATACCATGTCGATAAATGGAGATTCAAGGTTCCGTTTGTCTGCGGTTGCCGCGAATTAGGCGAAGCCCTGCGGCGCATTGCCGAAGGCGCGGCCATGATTCGAACCAAGGGTGAAGCCGGATCGGGAAATATCATCGAAGCGGTTCGCCATATGCGCAGTGTGATTTCGTCCATTCGGGAAGTTAAAACACTCGGTGATGAAGAACTGGTCATGAAGGCGAAAGAGATGGGCGTTCCTGTATCGCTTCTCAACTGGGTGAGGAAAAAGGGGAGGCTGCCCGTGCCGAATTTCGCAGCCGGAGGCGTGGCGACACCAGCGGATGCCTCTTTGATGATGCAGCTTGGCGCGGAAACGATTTTTGTCGGCTCGGGAATCTTCAAGTCCGAGGACCCTGCCGCAAGAGCGAAAGCCATTGTCATGGCAACAACCCATTATGACAATCCCGATATGGTTGCAAAAGCCTCGGAAGGATTGAAAGAGGCCATGCCCGGACTGGATCTCAGTGAAATTCCCAAAGAAGAATTGATGCAGACGCGGGGCTGGTAAATGCGAAAGATTGTCGGGGTTCTGGCACTTCAGGGAGATTTTTTACAGCATGAAAAGGCATTGTCAAGGATCAGAATTCAAACAAAGCGTGTCCGAACTCCCGAAGAATTGGGGCAGTGCGATGGCCTTATTCTCCCCGGCGGTGAATCCACTACATTTATCAATCTGCTGAAGAAAACCGGCCTTTACACGGCCATACAAAAGTTTGCCAAAGAACGCCCTCTGATGGGAACCTGCGCAGGGCTCATCACCCTATCCGCCAAAGTGACCAATAATTCGATGGAACCCCTCGGATTGATTGATATCGAGGCAGAACGCAATGCATACGGACGGCAGATCGATTCTTTTATCGATGATATTCAAATTCCTCTATTTAAGAACAAACCCCGGTTTGAAGGCGTATTTATCCGTGCCCCTAAAATCCAGCATACAGGCAAAAATGTGGAAAACCTGGCTTTTCATCATGATGAAGTCGTCATGGCGAGAAACGAACGGGTACTTGTGACCACATTTCATCCCGAACTTACCAGAGACGGGCGCGTGCACCAGTATTTCGTTGAATCGTTTATCAAATAAATTTACTATTAGCTGATTATGAAAATTGTTTAATTGATTCAAACTTTGATAATGATAGATAGGACAGTGAGTATATTCCTTGTTTGTTTTATATGCCACTTTTTTTAGAAAAAAGTGGCGTAAAAAACTTGCGGCCAACGAAAAATCTCCTGAAAATGCCGGTTCGTTCACTGAAGGAATTGAACTTTTCCCGCTCTATCAATTGTATTTATAAAGTATTGAAGCGGGTTTCAGACAGCAATTCCTTCCCGTTCCGTCAAGCTGGAACGGACGTGAACTCACCGTCATTTTCCGAGACGGAGATTTTTTGAATGCCGCGAAAAGAGCATTTTTATACTGGCCTTTTTGCGGCCAGAAGGACCTGATATTTAAAGGTTTTGATTTAGGGGTGGGCATCATCCCGAAGCTTCGGGATGGCGAATCGGAGTGGTTGGGTGGATGTACTCTTGAGCTCCTGTCTTTAAAAGTTTATACAAATCCCGGCATTGCAAAAAGGCCGATTCTTTTGGTTCTTTTCTTTAAAGAAAAGAACGGAAGTGTTTTTAAAAATTATTGAATATATTTGCAGGTTTGTTAATGCTCATAAGATTTTATCTGAACACTTGTTGATTAAATCAGAAGATGGGCTTTTTTTCGACAAGATTGATAAATAATTTCGATGTGGATGTTTGTTTGGGATTGCGGTTTTTATTTTTCAGGGCAGTTTCGAATCTCAATGAAGCCACGACTTTTGTGATGCGGCCTCTCGCCGTATCGAAATAGATAAAATTTGTTGAAGACAGGTCTTTCAGATAATCGAAATCGATTGTATTGTTCGGCCTGATCAGCTTAATTTTTCCCTCGGTTTTTGATTTGATTTCAACCATAAATATGGCAGTTGTATCAAATGGCGTCTCCTGAATATCGTACAACAAGCAATGGCCCGATCCGCTTGTGTTTCCTTTAAAAAAATCTGTTTCCGGAACGGGATATTGAAATGCAAACTGCCATGTTTGATTGAGAGTGATGGGGTGATCCGGCAAGGGGATTAATGTTGGAATATAATATGTGTTTTTATCGAGCAATTTTCCTGTCTCGTCAATCTGTAAAGCGTTTATCTGAAATTCAGGATCATAATCAAGGTAGAACCGCAATTCACTGTTTTGGTCTGAAGTTAGATCCGTTTCGATCGCGCTTGAATCCAGTTTTATGTCCGCGGAAAATATATTTTGTCTGGCTTGTTTTGTGACAGAAAGGGTTTGCAGTTTATGCCGGAAAATCGTACCCAGGTAAATCTGTCCTTCAATATCATACCGCGTGCTGTCGAATTGCTGTATTTTATATTGGAGCATGTCTCCGTCACGGAAGTTATATTTTAAATTATAGATTTTACCGGATTGTGCCGTACTTACGGATACAAAAAGGGTGCATATGAGAATAAGCCATAATAATCGGACCGGATGCGTATTGTTGAATATGGATTTCATTTCTTTGTCGTTATCCATTTTGTCTTTTCAAAGATTGTAAAAAGATAACAAAAGATTTTATTTATTTCAAACACAATTTTAATCATTCTAATAAATTGGAATGGATGGAACATGAATCTTGAACAGGTTATCGAATTCCTTCAGAACTCACCCGAGTTTCAGGGACAGGTTACCCATTGGGAAAAAATACCACGCAAGGAAGCCAGCTTTGGACCTTTCCCGGAAAGGCTGGATCCGAAACTGCTTGATGGACTCAAGTCCAGAGGTATTCAGAAACTTTATACGCATCAGTCCGAAGCCATTGACCGGATTTTAGACGGAAAAAATGTGACGATTGTTACGCCGACAGCTTCAGGAAAGACACTCTGCTATAATCTTCCCGTGCTTGATGTGGTCATGGAGAATCCGGAAAATCGGGCGCTCTACCTTTTCCCGACCAAAGCGCTTTCGCAG
Source organism: uncultured bacterium (assembly GCA_964617625.1). Classification (GTDB taxonomy): domain Bacteria; phylum Zhuqueibacterota; class QNDG01; order QNDG01; family DSAB01; genus CAZTZL01. The sequence continues at coordinate 1,286 of CAZTZL010000134.1, read as the reverse complement.
GATCAGGTATCGGAGCTTCACGATCTGGTAGACCTCCTGAAAATCGATATTAAAACGTACACGTTTGACGGCGACACACCGGTTTCGGCCCGGAAAGCGATCCGCATGGTCGGCCATATTGTGGTCACCAATCCCGACATGCTGCATCAGGGCATCCTGCCGCATCATACAAAGTGGGTCAAGCTTTTTGAAAATCTCAAATATGTGGTCATCGACGAAGTGCACGCTTACCGGGGCGTGTTCGGAAGCCATCTGGCCAACCTGATCCGCCGCCTGAAACGGATCTGCGCATTTTACAACGCTTCCCCGCAATTTATCGGATGTTCGGCCACAATTGCCAATCCCAAAGAACTTTTCGAAAAGCTGATCGGGGAAGAAGCCGTGCTCATCGACAACAACGGTGCACCCCGAGGAGAAAAGCATTTTATTTTTTACAATCCTCCGGTGGTCAATCAGGAACTGGGAATCCGGAAATCTTCGGTCAAGGAAGTGCGGGCCATTGCCAGACATTTTTTGGGAGCCGGTGTGCAGACCATTGTGTTTGCAAGAAGCCGCCTCCGCGTAGAGATTCTTCTTGCCTATCTCAGGGAGATCATGAAAGGGCTGAAAAAATCCCCGAATCTGGTCCGGGGGTACAGGGGTGGGTATCTTCCGAATGAGCGGCGGGAAATCGAACAGGGCCTTCGGAACGGCTCGATACAGGGCGTGGTTTCCACGAATGCGCTCGAGCTGGGCATCGATATCGGTCAGCTTTCCGTGGCGATCATGGCCGGGTATCCGGGAACGATTGCCTCGACCTGGCAGCAGGCCGGACGGGCGGGCAGGCGAGAATCCATTTCCGTAGCGATTCTGGTCGCCACCAGCGGGCCGCTCGACCAGTATGTCATCAACCATCCCGAATATTTTCTAAAACGTTCTCCGGAACTGGGCATTGTCGATCCGGACAACCTTATCATTCTGCTTTCCCATGTGAAATGCGCCGCTTTCGAACTGCCTTTTCAGCAGGGAGAACGATTCGGCGTGGATTCGACCGAGGATCTTTTGAAATATCTTGAAGAGCATCAGGTGCTGCACCAGGCCGGGGATCAGTACCACTGGACCAGCGAGTCCTATCCGGCGGAAGAGATCAGTCTGCGGCGGGCCGCACCGGACAATGTCGTCATCATCGATACGACGCACAAGGAGCGGGTCATCGGCGAGGTGGACCTTTTCAGCGCGCCCGTGATGGTGCACGACGAGGCGATTTATCTCCATGCGGGCGAATCCTATCATGTGGATCATTTGGA
>CAZTZL010000133.1:0-4469 GCA_964617625.1 uncultured bacterium | reverse complement strand
GCCGATTGCCTGAACGATCTCAACGGACAATTTGCTTTTGCGGTATGGGATACAAAAAAGCAGGAACTGTTTCTGGCGAGGGACAGAGTCGGCATCCGGCCTTTGTATTACACGATTCAGAACGGCCTGTTTCTATTCGGATCCGAGATCAAGTCTATTTTGGTGTGTGATCAGATCAACCGGGAGATCGATCCGGTTGCTTTGGAGCAGATTTTTACCTTCTGGACCACACTGGACGGATACACCGCATTCAAAGAGATTCGCGAACTTCCCTCCGGACACTATCTGACTGTCTCGGACGGGAAGGTGGCCGAACGGAAATACTGGGAACTTCCGTTTAGATCCGAGTCTGAACTCATTGACTGGCCGGTTGAAAAAATCACCCGGAAAATCGAGGAATTACTGACCGATTCGATCCGATTGCGGCTCAGATCGGATGTGCCGGTCGGCACTTATTTGAGCGGTGGGCTGGATTCATCGATTATCACCGCTCTGGTGAAAAAACATTTCAATCCGAACGTGCAGAGCTTTGGGATTCGGTTCGAAGCCACGGAGTACGATGAGGGCAAACATCAAAAGAAGATGGTCTCTTTTTTGAATGCGGACCATCATGAAATCATTTCCACGAACGAAAAGATCGCAGAAGCATTCCCAGATGTCATTCTCCACTGCGAGAAACCGCTTCTCCGTACCTCTCCCGTGCCCCTGTATCTTTTGTCCGAAAAAGTCCATGAAGAAAACATCAAAGTCGCGCTCACGGGCGAGGGGGCGGATGAGGTTTTCGGGGGATACAATATTTTCAGGGAAACGAAGGTCAGAAGGTTTTGGGCCGGACAGCCGGATTCCAAAATGCGTCCGCTTTTGATCGGCAGGCTCTATCCGTACATCTTTAGCGATCCGAGACAGAAACTGATGCTGAAGTCGTTTTTCGCTCAGGGCCTCGAAGACACAAACGATCCCTTTTATTCTCACCGCATTCGATGGAACAACACGGAAAAAATCAAGATGTTCTTTTCGGAGGACCTGAAGCGTTCCATTGGTCAGTACGACGGAGCAGCACTGCTCAGGGAATCGCTTCCATCCGGTTACGAAACATGGAGCGGATTGTCCAAAGCGCAGTATCTCGAAATGAGATTGTTTATGAGCAACTACCTTCTTGCCCAGCAGGGAGACCGGGTGGCTATGGCCCACTCCCTGGAAATCAGGGTTCCGTTTCTCGATCACCGTATTCTAAAATTTATGGGCAGTGTGCCGGCCAAATGGAAAATACGAGGCCTCACCGAAAAATATATTCTGAGAAAAACTTACGAAAACCTGCTTCCTGCAGACATTGTCCGCAGGGAAAAGCATCCCTACCGCGCGCCGATCCGGCAGAGTCTGCTGAACGAAAAAGCGCCGGATTATGTTCATGAGTTGCTTTCAGAAAGAACACTAAAAAACACGGGCCTGTTCGATTACGGAAAGGTCGCAAAACTGATTGCAAAATTAAAGAAGACAGATCACCCCACCGAAATTGACAGTATGGCGCTGGTCGGTATTTTGTCTTCCCAGATGATTCACCGGCAATTCGTCGAAAATACAACCGGCCTCGTTTCCGCAGACATGGAACCCGATGTGGTTGTGGACAGGAGATCGCGGGATTAAAAGCAATCAAGGGGATGATTTAATTATGAATAAGGAAATTATGGTATAACCAGATAAAAAGTGTAACTGTTTTTAAGTTTCAAGTTTCGAGTTTCTGGTTTTAAAAAATAGCCATCTAAAAACCAGAAACATTAAATTATTTTATATTTTGTATATTTTATAACTTGATTTAAAATTAAATATTGTCGTTAAATAAAAGGGTGTACAATATTCATGATATCATTTGATCCGGTTCTGGTGCATGAGTGGCTTTCTCGTTCGGCGGAACGGTTTCCGGACAAGGAAGCGCTGATATTCGGCGAAGAACGGTGGACATACGGACAGATCGATTCCGCTTCGACCCGGCTCGCCCTGTCTCTGATCGATTCCGGTGTGAAGCGCCATGACCGGGTCATTGTTTTTCTGGGCAACTGTACCGAAACAGTGATTGCGATTTACGGCATTCTGAAAGCGGGCGGCACATTCGTGATTTTGGAAGGTTCCATGAAAGGGGTCAAACTCAATTACATCCTTCAAAATTCCGGAGCCAAATGTATTATCACGCATACCGGTAAATCCAAAATTGTTCAGGATGCGCTTTCCGGAATCAGCCATCCCTGTCAAATCGTGTGGGTCGGATCAGAATCTTCCATTCCTGATAAAATAAATGGTAAAATGTCCGGATGGAATGATATGATCTTGGCATCGAAACAAAAGGATGATCCGGAGTCCGCAAAGAAACTGCCGCGAATCATCGATGTGGATCTGGCCGCTCTGATCTACACTTCGGGATCGACCGGAGAGCCCAAGGGCGTGATGTCCACGCACCACAACATGGTCTCGGCGGCACGCAGCATCATTCAATACATCGGCAATTCGGAAGAGGATATCATTTTCGATGTTCTGCCCCTGTCGTTCGATTACGGTCTTTATCAAATCATCATGGCCTTCATGTTCGGAGGAACCGTGGTTCTGGAAAGTTCGTTCCTCTATCTCCATGTGGTTTTGAATCAGATTGTTAAGGAAAAGGTTACCGGATTCCCTGTGGTTCCAACGATCTTAGCCATGCTGCTCCGGATGAAGGATTTGAAACAGTACGATTTTAATTCGCTCCGCTATATCACCAACACGGGTGCGGCGCTTCCCGTGGAGGATATTCGAAAATTCAGAAGCCTCTTTCCCGATGTGAAACTCTTTTCCATGTTCGGACTGACCGAGTGCAAGCGGGTCGGCTATCTCGATCCGAATTTACTTGACGACAAACCCGATTCTGTCGGAACCGCCATGCCCAACTGCGAGGTATTTATTGTAGATGAAAACGGGAAGGAAGTCCCAGGAGGGGAGAAGGGGCAGCTCATCGTCCGCGGTTCGAATGTGATGCAGGGCTACTGGAACGATCCTGCACTCACGGAAAAAACATACCGGCCCGGGGAATATACCGATGACCGGCGTCTGCATTCCGGCGATTATTTCAAACAGGATGGAGAAGGATTTCTCTATTTTTTGGGGCGAGGGGACGATATGATCAAGGTGCGGGGGGAGCGGATCAGCGCGAAAGAGATCGAGAACGCGCTTTTGAAAATGGAGGGAGTCGCTGAGGCGGCGGTTGTGGGCGTGCCGGATGAGATTTTGGGACAGGCCGTGGCGGTTTTTATCGCACCCAAATCCGGCATTCAAATCACCCAAAAAGAAGTCATGAAATTTTGTTCTCAGAATCTGGAATCGTTTGCCATGCCGAAATTTATAGAAATCCTGAAAAAATTACCTAAGACACCGAACGGCAAAATCGATAAAAAACAATTAAAAGGAAGTATCCAGAAAAAACCATGAAAGCAAAACTAACACCGGATGTTTTGAAGATCGGATGCGAAAAGGAAACCGTGAAAATTACGGAAAGACTGCGCTTGATCATCCGCAGCGATCTGCAGAAGCGCGGTGCGGTGGTGGCCCTTTCCGGCGGGATCGACAGCAGTGTGGTCGGAGCGCTGTGTGTGAAGGCGTTCGGAAAAGACCGGGTGCTGGGCCTCCTTCTTCCGGAAAAGGATTCCTCGCCGGACACACTTAGGCTGAGCCGGCTCATTACGGATCATTTAGACATCGAATCCGTTCACGAGGACATTACGACCATTCTGAATGCCGCCGGGTGTTACCGCCGCCGGGACGAAGCGATCCGGTCGGTGATTCCCGAATACAATCCGGATTATACCTGCAAAATCATTCTGCCGAATCTGACGGAATCCAATCAATACCGCCTCTTCTCTGTCGTGGTCCGGTCTCCGGAAGGCAGGGAGACGAAAGCGCGTCTCACGCCGTCGGCTTATTCACAGATCGTGGCGGCCACCAATTTCAAACAGCGCGTCCGCAAGATGATGGAGTACTACCATGCGGACAGACTGAACTACGCTGTGATCGGCACGCCCAATCGTCAGGAGTATGACCAGGGATTTTTTGTGAAATTGGGGGACGGCGCCGCGGATGTGAAGCCCATCGCGCATTTGTACAAGACGCAGGTGTATCAGATGGCGGCCTATTTTAATCTGCCCGAAGAAATACAAAACCGGCCGCCAACCACGGACACCTATTCCATGGAGCAGAGCCAGGAAGAGTTTTATTTCTCGGTTCCGCACGACCAGTTCGATCTGTGTCTGTACGGGAAGAATCACGAGATTCCCGCAGCGGAAGTGGCCGAGGTCGCGGGCTTAATCACAGAACAGGTCGAACGGATTTACGCGGATATTATCAACAAACGAAAAGCGACACGCGCTTTGCACTTGGAGCCGGTTTTGATCGAAGAGGTGAGGGAGATTAAGAGATAGAAAGATGTGATTTTGCCGCAGAGGCGGAGC
>CAZTZL010000132.1:0-4796 GCA_964617625.1 uncultured bacterium | reverse complement strand
GCGCCACTTTTTTTGAAAAAAGTGGCATGTCAATTTTAAAGTTATAGGACTAACTTTTTATTTATACTTCATTATCTATCTAATATTTAAGAGACTTATCGCTTTTCTTAAACCAAACACAAATAAGTGAAAATAATAAATCAAAGATTAAAATGAGAGATTCAAATGAAAAAATCCCTCAAGAGATCACCCCAAATTTAATCTTTCATTTTTAATTTTTACATTTAAACAATACATTCAAATATCAATCAGTTTGATGCTACTGTTTCTTCATTGGAAGAGACATAAGTCAAATCCGAAAATCCATTGCCCTCTTTATCCGTAATCCGGAAATAGTATCCCCATTCGCCTGTCCGGTTGCAGACCTTGATCAATATTTGATTCAGTCCTTTTTTCAAAGTCACCGGAACAACGTTGTCATCGATCACCGCATTCCGGACGATGTTCAGCTTCCAGACAATTTTATCATTCAGCCAGACTTTAACCGCTTCATTGCTCCCGATACGAAATTCGACTTCTCTTCGATCAGGAGACTGAACACTGAGCAAACCATAGGCCACTGACCAGTTGTAGGGATAAAATATTTTCCGAAGATTAATGTAACCATCCATTGCGCCGTCATCTGCAGACTGCCATTGCACAGTTCCGTATTTAGTATGATATTTTTTGGTTTTATTGAGTCCTTTTTCTGGCGGAAAATGTTTTTGAAATCCGTTGGTATTATCAAAAGGCCCGATCACCATCCATTTTGATTCCTCCGGCATGCCGATCGTGTGCAACTCCTGTTTTGCCAATTCCTCATCTCCCCGATGGAAAAACAGATCCGCAAGCAATAATCTGAAACCGGCTTCAAACATTTTGGAGCCATTTTCCTGCGCGGATTGAACCAGCATTTGATAACCCCGTATGCTTTCCTGAGGCTGATTATAGAAAAAACGATTCAAATAAAAGAGATGCTCCCACAATTCACTATAACCCAATTGACGCACATCCTTGAATAACTGAAAGAGGTCTGAACGGTTGAGTTTGTGGTACGAATTGAGAAAGCTAATCTTTTCCCCTGCTTTCGCATACAATACCATCATTTGAAGATGGATTCGCAGTTTGGTTAAAGGACTTTCCGATTCCCTGTACAGTTTTTCCAGCATGGTTAAAGATTCGTCCACATTGATATTGAAATGAAATGACAAATTGGTAAAATCATCAAAATTTTGATTTCTCAGTATGGTGGAATCCGGAGATTGCATCATCCTCTGATAGTATTTTCCCAAAACCGCATACGCTTTCGATGAATCCTGTTTTAATGCATAGAGTTCAAATACTCTTTCCAAAACATAACATTGAAACAAGTTATTTTCCAGAGACTGCTGAAATAATTCGATCGATTTGTCCAACTGACCGGTACGCCAATAGGTTAAAGCAATGCTGTTGTAAAATATAAATTCCAACGGCCCCTCGGGAACCTGTTTAAGCGTCTTCTGAAAAAGTTCGCGCGCCTGTTCGTATTGCCCGCGATCAAGATAGACATTGGCCAGATGATTCCAGGATTGATAAAAATCCTCATTGACCTTGACGGCTTTTTTAAATAATTTTTCCGCTTTTTTATACTCTCCCAGATAGAGATAAATTTCTCCGAGGCTGTCGTAAGGATTGGGCTCATCGGGTGCAATTTTGATATACTTTTCAAGCCAGGAAATTGCCTCTTTAAATTCACCTTTTTGAGCATAAGAATATCCGAGCATATTGATAACCAGTTTATTTTTAGGATCAATTTCCAATGTTTTTTTATAGTACCGGATGGCTTCGTCATATTGATGCAGTCCAAAATAAAGATTGGCGGCATTATAAGTGGCTTCGATATCATCAGGAAATTTCTGGATCCATTCCTGATATGTCTGCAGCATTTTGTTCACATCCGTCATCATCAGCGCTTCATTCAAAGCGATTTGATACTGTTCCCTTTTTGTAGCCCTGTCTTTTAAAGATTCAAGTGCGCGAAGTGTCTGAGATGCCAGGTCTGTTTTTCGCTGTTGCACATAGGTATTAAAAAGTCTGAGATGGGCGTCCACAAAATTGGGATCTGCATCCACTGCTTTCTCAAATTGTTCCATCGCCTCATTGGTTAAAAGCTTGTTATAGTAATCCTCTCCGATTGTATAATACCGCCATGCTTCAAGGGAATTAGTGGAAAGTTCGGCGATCCCTCTCTCCCTCTCTCCTTTCTCCATTGAAATCTGCATTTCCTGTTTGATCTGCTGCGTCAGATTGTCCACCATATTGAAAAGCGTCTCCAATCCGGGCCCTTCGACACTCTCCTCCTTTAAAACGATGCCCCGATTCGGGTCCTGCAATTTCACATTGATTTGAAGAGAATCACCGTTTTTGACGATATTGCCTGTCAATATGGTCTCTACATTTGCTTCTTTTGCGACGATAGCAGCCATCTCCATATTGAACTGATCCACATTGGATGTTGCTTTGATTCTTTCAAGAGTCTCGAACAGGCGCTCAGTGGTCAACACGGAAAGGTATTGGGACTGCGAGAGGGAACGGATGAACATTTCGGTCAGACCTTTTTTCAGCCATTCGAGATTCTGATCTCCTGTCTTGTTCTGGAAAAACATCACGGCCACGGAACGGCGTTTGGCCGGTTCGAGATGAATCGTTGTGGTCAGCTGCTGGCCAGCCTCAGTGGTCACATTTTCAGTGGATAATTTGATTTTTCTCTGGCTTGCCGGACGCCCGCAATGGATAATCAACAACAACCCGGCAGTGCACATCATAAAAACAGCAGATTTGTTTTTCATATTTAAACCCCCAAGAAATAGCCGGCTTTAAACTGCCCTGAGTGTGACAAGTGTGATATCGTCATTCTGTGCTGTTCCGTGGACAAAATGATGAATGGACTTGAGTATACTCTCCCTGATTTGAATAGCATTCTCGTTTTTTACTTCATCGATACACTGGATCAGCTTTTCCTCGCCGAACTCCTTCCGATGGCTGTTCATTGCTTCCGAGACACCATCCGTGTAAAATAAAAAGATATCTCCTTTTTGATATGGAACGGTTTGTTCGACCAAAGCGTTTTCGAAAAGATCTCCTCCCTCCAATCCCAAACCGATTCCCTCGGGTATCATGCATTCGGTTTCTGCGGGATCGGCATGGTGCATGACAAGGGCATTGTGGCCGGCCCGCGCAAATCGAATCACCTGTTTTGAGACATCAACAACCGCATAGATCATCGTAATAAACACCTTCTTGTCCATGTTCCCGTACAATTTCCGGTTTAACTCGACAAGGAGCTGCTTGGGCGAAGTCTGAACAGCCGTCAATGAGAGCATCAATCCTTTGACGACGGCCATATAAAACGCGGCCGAAGTCCCTTTTCCCGTTACGTCAGCAATCGCCACGCCGAGTGTGTGATCGTCAAGCACGAAGAAATCGTAATAGTCTCCGCCGATTTCCGTGGCAGGAATGCAGAGCCCGTCAATATCCAGTCCCGTAATATTCGGATTGGATTTGGGAAGCAGATTCTGCTGAACCCGGCGGGCAATATCGAATTCATGTTTCAGTCTTTCCTGTTCGGTCAAATCATCCAACAGGTTCGCATTCTCGATGGCGAATCCTCCCTGCCTGACCAAAGTCATCAAAAACTGTCTTTCCTGATTGTTGTACCGGGAACCCGTTTTTTTCGGCCCCAACACAAACAGTCCCAGAACCTCATCCTTGATAATCATGGGAACAAGAAGTCCCCGATTATCGAGATCCGTCAATTTCTCAATTTCTTTCTGCATTTCCGGAAAATGACAGAAATCGGTTAAAAACTGCGGCTGAGAATCCCGGATGAAATTTTTGCATTCCGTTTCCCGGCAGTGGAACGATGCTCGCTTTTTTGGGCGATCGGGATACATGCTGGTCAGTTTGAATTTCTGTCTGTCTATTTTGTCTTTCAGAAAAAGATAACTGCTTTTCGCCTCCAGGGCCTGTGCGATTCTTTCATTGACCAGTTTGGCAATTTTATCGAGTTCCATCACAAAGTTCAAATCACTGCCTAACATTTCAATTTGTGCCTTTTCCTGAAGGCCCTTTGCCATGTAATTAAACGTTTCCGCCATTTCGCCGATCTCATCGCGGGAGCGAATATGCACCTCCTGGTTAAGGTTCCCCCGGGAAATTTGAAACATGGCATCCGTGAGTTTCCCGATCGGCTTCACAATCCGCTGGCTTATTAAAAAGGAAATCACCATGGCGCAAACGATAAACAAAACAGCAAGGCCAAAATTCCGCCTGAGATTGTTCTGTTTTGCATCGTTCAAATCGACCAGTGAAAAACCGACCTTGACCACTCCCAAATCCCGTTCTCCGCTCAGGATGTTGACCGAAATCGATTCGAAATCTTTCTGGCTTTCTTCTGCGATCTGCCTCCTGTCTAACTGCATGACAATGTTGGTTTCTTCTGTATGGGACAGCTTTCTGTCCTCCCCCAGATCCACCCATTCTTTATTCAGTGCATACGCCTTGAGATTCATCTGCTCGTCAAAAATCGTGATATAGACAATGTCCGGATTCAACTTTAACTGATTGTCGATGTAATTTTGGTAAACGGCCCAGTCTTCGGTTTCCACCGCGCGTATTGTCGCAATATTGTTTGCCAGGCGGTTCATTTGCAGCTTCACCTGTTCGACCCGCAGCCCCAATTCCCGGATCGTAAAAAGGTACGTCACAGTTCCCATAATCACAACGATCAGCATCACAATAGAAAGTGCGATCCGATATTTTAAACTGAATTTAAATCT
>CAZTZL010000131.1:0-4915 GCA_964617625.1 uncultured bacterium | reverse complement strand
ACTTCTTTATTGCAGTCCATGGTGAGTGAAATGGGATTATCCGTTCCTTCTATTGAGCCATCCCAATGAGAAAAGATGTACCCTTCAGGTGCATGCGCAGTAAGTTCGACTTCTTCATTGTGTTCATACACTTCTTTGGAAGGATCCTTTGTTATTTCTCCGATTCCTTCGGGATGAACAAACGTTTCCAATTGATGCCCAAAATTGGCAGTAATAGTTTTATCAGAATCCATAATCACTGAGGACGGATTTTCACCGCCGTCATGATCACCCGACCAATGATAAAACACCCACCCGCTTTCGGGATGTGCGGTCAATTCAACAACAGTCGAGCTGTCGTATTGAGATTGCTCGGGGTCTTTTGTAATCCAACCCGCTTCGGAAGGATTTTCAGATAAATTCAGATTATATTTGGGCAAAGGTTCTATAAAATGGGCAGTAACGATTTTATTCGAATTCATTGTAATTTCTGTTGGATTGGTATCGCCTTCGAGATCGCCGCTCCAGTGGCTGAACTCATAGCCTGTGTTCGGATACACTTCAATACCGACGACTGCAGCGCTGTCATATTCAGTTTGATTCGGATCGAGATGATACCAGCCGGCTCCGTCAGGCTCAATATTGACTGTCAGGTTAAAAACAGCACTTGCGTTCGGAGAGAAATGTGCATTGACATGCTGATCTGAATTCATGGTCACCTGCGTCACTGTATCCGTGCCCGCGGCATCTCCGCTCCAGTGATCAAAATGGTAGTCATTCGCACCGTGCGCAGTAAGCGTCACAACATCTCCGGGAGCATAGACCAGTTTTTGCGGACTGATGTCATACGTTCCTCCCCAGTCGGGGATCACATCGACATAAACATGAAATCCCCGCGTCATGACGAAATTGATTCCTCCGGTTGTGGCCGGCGCCGCTGCCGAAACTGTTGTGGCTCCGCCTTTTGTCAATGAATTGTTGTAATACTCCGGAACAAAGAACTCTCCCTCGCCGACGATGTAACCTGAGGATTCCAGATAATAATTGCCGTCATCGAGGCCGCTGACAGTATATTGCCCCGAAGCATTGGTCTGCGCCCCGCCGATACTCTCCCAGCTCAAATTATACACATTCACCATCGTATTGGCAATTGGATCACCAGTGCCCTCTTCGGTGACAGTTCCTGAAATGGATGCCTTTTTGTTCAATGTAAAGTTGATGCCGGTGGTTGTATCACCCCCCAATACCGTTACCAGCGATGCCCCTCCCTGCGTGGCAGAATCGTTATAATACTCATTAAAATAATCGTTATGACTTGCCTGCACATAGTAATCGCCTGCAGCCAGGTATTCAGCCAGATAATATCCACTGCCATTGCCGTACGCATATTTTACAATATCCCAGCTCGAAGTATAGATTTTTATATCTGCATTCGCAATGGGAGTAGTGCCGTCGCTCTCATAAACACGACCTTTGATGGCTCCCTGAGCCACAACCTGAGGTGTATCCTCCCGGTTTCCATTTAAATCCTGTGCATTTGTTCCCTTCAGAATCATAATGATACACAAACCAAGAGTCATGCAAAATAACAATCTTTTTGATTTCATTATCGTTCACCCCTTTATTTAAATGAAATGAATGCAGTAAACCGGTAAGTCCATTCGATCTGGAGAAAAAATGTCAACCTGATAAAATAACAATACCCCCCCAATGACATGGGAAATTGATCGTTCTACTGAAAGGCAACAATCATACCAGATAATTTATACTTAAGATTAGAGTTTATAAAGAGATGGGTTAGAATTTTTTTCCCTTTTATGTATAAAGATGGGAAAAATATTCCAATTTATGTTTAAGTCTTTTTTTAATAAAATGTTATAAAACTGTAAAAATTGGAAGGTGGTTTGAAATATTCATGAGTGCGGTTGATTTATATTTTATCCTTCTTTCTTCGATTCACGAGCAGATAACTTGAAAAAGACTTTAAAACAAGTGGTACAGCCTTTAATTTCTTAAAAATATTTTTGTGAAATAAAAACACCAGCCCGGCTCTGAGGCCCAGCATCATCTTTTCAGAATAGGGAAACCACCAGAATTTTTGGCTGTGATATTGTGGATCAACATGAATATGTTGAATATTAACCATTTCATCAAAACCTTTATCCCCATGAACCCAGCCGATACCGCTGTTTTTCACACCGGTCCAGCTGGCTTCCGGCACACCAAACGAAACGACCGAATCATTGATCATGACAGAGCCTGTTTCCAGTTGATTTGCGATCCACTCCCCCTGTTTTAAATCCCGGGTCCAGACGGAAGCACTTAACCCAAAATGAGATTGGTTCGCCAGTTCGATCGCTTTTTGAATATCTTCAACTGGTGTGACAATCATGACAGGGCCAAAAATTTCTTCCTCAGGCAGAATGGGAATCATTTTATTCCATAGAATAACAGTGGGTTGAAAATAATAACCGTGAAGATGAGAAATCGCTTTTCCGCCGAAAAGAATTTCAGCCCCCTTTCGTTTGGTTTGATGAATGAATTCTTTTACTTTTTTAAGCTGTTTTGCTGATGCCAGCGGCCCCATATCTGTGGACAATGCCATTCCTTCTCCAATTTTCAGTTTTTGTATTTTCTGAATAACCCGATTGATGAATTCATCAGAAACGGATTGATGCACATAAACACGTTCAATGCTGTTACAATTTTGGCCACAGTTATTCATCGTCCCCCAGACAATACCGCTGGTTGCATTCTCTATATCCACATCCTCACACACGATGGCCGGATCACTGCCGCCCAGTTCAAGGACCACATTGATCAGCGAATGAGAAGCCTGTTCCATGACATGCCGTCCTACTGATGTGCTCCCCGTAAAGAAAATTTTATTAACACCTGAGCTTACCAGAGCTTTTCCTGCACTTCCGGGTCCCTGAACCAATTGAAAGACACCTTCCGGAATTCCTGCATCGATACAGATTTTTCGAATTTCTTCACCGACAAGAGGCGTCAATTCGGAGGGTTTGAATACAACCGCATTCCCGGATAAAATGGCTGGCAGTATGAATCCCAAAGGAATCAGCAGAGGCCAGTTCCATGGTGTTATAATACCCATCACGCCCAATGGCTGAATATCAAGCAGACTTTTCCTTCGTTTGAACAGCAAATGATGGAGATGTAAAGGCCGATCCCGAAGGAGTCTATTGGCCTGACTGGCACAATATCCCATCAAATCGACGCTTGCCTGTAGTTCAATGACCAGAGATTCTGTATAGGGCCTTCCCATTTCGGCAGTAATCAATTTGGCAATATCTTCACTCCGTTCCAAAAGCAACTGCTGCATCCGTCTCAGGATTTTTACCCTTTCTTTCAAGGTCACCTGTTTCCAGGAATAATACGCTTTTCTTGCGGCTTCAACTTTTTTAGAAATCTCTCCGATCGGTGTCGCCTTGACTTGGCCTACTTTTTCAAGCGTCGCAGGATTAATAGAAATTAGTATTCTGGGATTCAGCATCGATGTATTGACTCCTTGTTAACTGGATGATTTTATATTTTTTTGAGGAGTAAACCTGATATTCAACAGCCACCTTTTAATTTTTTTAATCGGATAAAGAACAAAACTGTCCACAATCAAATCCGGGCGCACGAGCGGGGCAAGCAGCAGGAAATGAATCATCATCTTCAGCACAATGATCTTGTGGCTGGGCGGGCATCCGCGGATCCAGACGGTTCGTTTGGCCCGGACAGAAGAAGCAGGCGCGCAGTTCCCAACCAGAAGCACCTGTTTTGCCTGAATGGTTTCTTGAACGCGCCCGATCAGGACATCCATTTTTGGAAACCGTTTGAGCAATTTGGGTTTCCGGTCCCGGATCATGTGAAGCCAGTCTAAAAAGACGCCGTGACAGCCGCCGATGCAGTACGGGCTTCCAGCATGAATGCACAGATTGGATTTGAACTGCTCTACCGGATAATATCCGAAATCCAGACCGGATGTTTTGGCCTGGATTTCAGGGATCGTGCAGTCCCCTAAAACTTGAATTTCATCAATGGATTTGGGGCCGTATCCCCGATCTACGGCTTCCCGTATATGTCCGATCTGCATGGGATCGAGATTCAGCAGGCGGGTGCTGATCATATCATGGGCGACCGCATTGTTCGACACGATGATTACCCCAACATCGGTCCCGTGCTGTGTCATCTGGTTGCCGCCGAAAGACATCCGGACGCCGTCTGCGATAATCAGATCGGGATTGGCCGCTTCCAGAATATCGACGATCTTGACCGGCAGATCCCGGTGATGGTGAAACATCCGTTCTTTGCTGTCCACAGTGCCGATGTTCAATTTCAGGGCTCCGGAATAGCTTTCGCTGAGCACATTGGTCTTGAGTTTCGGCGCGAAGATCAAAAAGTCGCGTTCGGCCATCTCGCGCGCGACAGTAATATATCGATGCACTTTTCCCGATTCCAGAATGACTTTGCTCTGCCGCCCCTCTTCCATTGCGCGCAACGAAACCTTGTATTTCCGTTTGAGTGACGGATACCCCGCATTCCGGAACATCGTTCCCGTGGTCACGCCCAATCCCGATTTCTCAACAATATCCGTTTTGGTGATGCCCTTTCCGTTTTTTTGAAGCATCATGAGAATGGCTTCGATGACCTCTTTTCTCGTAAACGCTTCCGGCGCAATTTTCGGATGGGCCATGACCAGGTTCGGCTTGATCACCACTTTCCCGGAAATTTGTTTGGAGAGGGGGATCACATCGAGCGCTTTTTGGATGATCCTATAAACGGCATCCGGATCGTACGAATCGCACTTTCCCAGATAGACGACAGTTTTTTTCATGGAAGAATTCCTGAACAATTGGATGAGAAAAGTTCTCTGTATATAAACAATTTATCGGAATAAATCAAGCACATATTTCCAAACGTAAAAAGG
>CAZTZL010000130.1:0-4934 GCA_964617625.1 uncultured bacterium | reverse complement strand
AAACCCTACTATTTCAATTAAAAATCCACCAGCAGTCCAACCGAGCCGTGGCGGATTTCGGCCATGCGGCGCTCTACCTGGGTGTAATTGTAATTCAAAGCATTGTTCAGGGCGAGCTGCAGTGTCAGCATTCTCCATTTCACTTCGGCCCTGAAATTGAGCAGTTTGAGCGGAACACGTTCGTCCAGCGGGTTGATCTGCACTTGGTCGATCCGGCTGGCGTAGCGGTATTCCGCCTGCAGTGATGCCGGGCCCAGATTGAATATTCCGATCACACTGCCGAAGAATCGGGGACGATAGGGCAGTGTGACATTGTGTTCGATATCCATCGGATCGATCCATGAAAAGTTCAGATTCAGTCCCAAACGGCGGTGCCACCACCACGATTCCCCTGAAAATTCCAGCCCACGGATGCGCGCCCGGATGTAATTTTGAAATTGAATCGTTCCGAGGAAATTAATCACGGGTTCGATCATGTCCCAGTAATCGGTCTGGAATACTGTTACGTCAAAAAAAGCGTTGTCCGTTAAACTCTGCCGGCAGCCGAGATCGAAGGCCCAGGAATGTTCGGCCCGCAGATTTGGATTCGGGATGGCATTGAATCCGGCATAATCGGCTTTGAGATTTTTCTCAAAAACAGTGGCAGCACGAAAACCGCTGCCGATACTGGAGCGCAGTGTCGTACGGGTGGAGGGACGGTAGTTCAATCCGAATTTCGGGCTGAGACGTGTATCCGAGGACTCATCGATGAGTTCGTAGTGATCGAGACGTGCGCCGAGTGTTGCATTTAAATTGGAAAGAATAATCCATTCGTCCTGCAGATACGGAGCCAGTGTGTATCCCTTATGATATTCAAAGTATTCGGAACCGGATTTTTCCCACCGGTATTCCGTACCGAATGTCAGGTGATGCAGGGGATGTGGGAGCCAATCTCCTTGGATTTCCATACCGGACCCTTCTCCGGGCTGAACCTTGCTTGGATCGTAAGCAGTGATCTGGTTCTGGAAGTCGGATTCGAGCCTGGAAAATCGAAAAGCCAGTGCGAATTTGGCCGACAGAGGCAGGTGATATTTTAAATAAATTTGCTCGGTTTTCATGGCCAGTCCATCTTCCCGGTTGAACGGAGGGACTTTTAACGGGCTATTCTGGTTCAGCCATTGAAGGTATCCGCCTTCCACATTGTCGAGCCAGGCCGCGTACAAAGTCAATGTGGACCGGTTTTTAAATTGATAATTGAATTTGCCCGATAAATTCCATTGCTTCACTTCGGTATTTTCCATGTAGCCGGTTGATTCGAATCTAGAAGCGCTCAAATGAAATCCCAATCTACCAACCTGCCGGCTGTATGAGATATCCGCACGTTCGTAGTGCAGCCGTTTATCTGTCCATTTCCACTCTTTGTAATAGGGATCGTCGTACATACCGGCCTGTGTCCGGAACTGAAAACGTCCCTGCGGAGAGGGAGTTTGTGTGATCACGTTCACCACACCGCCCATGGCCGCGGACCCGTACAGTGCAGATCCGGCTCCCTTGACCACTTCGATCCGCTCGATATCAAGTAGCGGGAGCATATCCCAGGTAATCGATTTCAGGTCGGCAGTCAACACCGGGACGCCGTCGATCATGAACAAGACCCGGGTTCCGAGATTAAGAAGTGTATATCCGGATGAACCTCGGATCGAAATATTCTTTTCAATCATGTACACTCCCGGCATGGTCAGCATGGATTCGTCCACGCGCCGCGCCTGCATTTCGGAGATGCGCTGGCTGCCGATTACTTCCACATCCTGATTCGCACTTCCCAGAGCCTGCGGGTGTTTTCCTGCTGTCACGATGATAGGGTTGATATCGATGGGCGTTTCAACCAGTCGAACCTGAACGGCTGTTTCCTGGCCCGGCAAAGATTGAACATTTTCAACCAAAACGGTATGATACCCGATTCGTGAAACGTTCAGCACATACTTTCCCGGCGGCACACCCTCAATGAAAAAGCGGCCGTCATTGTCCGTGCTGCTTCCTAACAGTGTATTCTTAATCATCACATTGACGCCGAAAAGCGGACTGTTGCTTTCAGAATCCATGACCAAACCTGAGATGGAACCGGTATTGCTTGCTTGGAGGATGCTGCATGCGGCGCACAAAGCAATGAGCAGGATGATCACATTTTTATCTGGAATCCCGCCAGAGGCGGGCGAGTGTTTTATTGTCTGCCTTTTAGGGCGATCATCCGTTGTTTCATTGATACATCGATGCTTGCGGCGAAACAGTTCATTCGATTTCACATTTCCCCCTTACATTTTAGAGAAGTCCACAGTGATGTTGATATCATTGACGCTGGAGCCGGCCGGGACAACCACCATTCCCGGATTGTCAGGATTTTCCGGATCGGGAAAGAATCCGATGTCGTGGATTTGATTGAGATCGAAGGACGTATCGATCCAGAGCACGGCGATGTATTTCAGCGTGTCCGAAGAGTTGACACGGAGCATGTAATCGTATTCCTTGATGAATGTGGTCACTCCATAATCCAGTGCGGCGTTTTTATAAAAATAGTCGAAAGGATCGTTTTTCTCAGGGATATCGAAAAACGCACCCACACCCGTGATGCCGGTGTTCTCCGGCCATTTTCCCAAAAATGTGATTTTACCCTCGATTTTCGCATCCCGGTTTACCCGGTTGAGATTGGCTGCGATATTGATGGTATCCAGTACATCGTGTTCGTTCCGTATGGTGACCGGCTGCGGAAGCCCGGTCAGCACGTTTCCGATAAAGGTGACTCCAAACACGCCGACCACATCGGAGATGTTCCAGGACTGGTTGTCTTCCTTCCAGATAGCTGCCACAACGCCGTAGGTTCCTTCGGGAAGATAGATCTCCCATTCGGGACTGGGGTTAGTTATTTTACTGCCGCTCTTGAACTGAAGCATATCGCTGAACAGCAGTTCGTTAATGTTCCGGGGCGGGAAAGTCAGAGCTGCAGCAACCCGGATTTCGTCCGTATGGGGAGGAAGATTTCCTTGTAGATAGACTCTGCCGCTGATTTTGCTGTGAAGCGGGCCGAGGCCATGGTCGATCTGGCAGGTAATGAGAATAACTATTGAGATCGACAGGATCGATAAAAGAGTCGTAAGAAGGATTTTTCTTTTCATTCCGGATTTCATATTACACTCTCACTTTTTTGGCTCGATTAATTCACGGTAAAATTGCCGCATGATAAAAAACGCTTTTTTCTTTTCTCCCCGGTTCGAGATGAGGCCTTTCCGGTTCCATCCATCCTGGATGCCGGGAAGCGGACGTCTCGGCGATCGGAAATCCATGAGGATCCACGGGCAGGTGCCGCGAACGAAGGGGATTCGTTTGAGCATCGCAGTTTGTTGTTTGTACAAATTTTCCTGATATTCTTCTGTCCAACGGGTCAGGCTGTCCCCATGCAATCCCAAAAGCGCTCCCCCGCCGAATTCACTGATAATGTGGGGTTTATCGTAAACGGTTTTCCATGACATTCGGCCGCATTTTTCGGGCAGACCGTCGTACCAGCCGATGTATTCGTTGATCCCCAGCACATCCAGGTATTCGCCCAGCGGATCTTTGACCATCATGGTCGTATCGTTGAGATACTGCTGATCCATGGCAGCAGTGATCAGCCGGGTTGAATCCAGCAGCCTAGCCTGCTCGGTGAGTTTGTGGAGGAATTCGGTTCTCTGTTTGCCCACAGGCGTTTCGTTGGCGATGGACCATAGAATTACAGACGCTCGGTTTTTATCCCGGGTAATCATTTCCGTCAATTGATTTTTCGCGTTTTCGAAAGTCGGTTCGCTGTCAAAAAGAATGGTCCAGTAGACCGGAATTTCGGACCAGACCATAAGTCCCATTTCGTCGGCCAGCCGGACCGTCTGTTCATTGTGAGGATAGTGGGCCAGCCGGACGAAATTGCAGTTGAGCTCTTTGGCCCAGTTGAGAAGGATCTGCCCGTCTTCCCGGCTGAACGCCCGCCCGCCGCGGATCGGCGCCTCTTCGTGCATACAGACTCCACGAAGGAAGATGGATTTGCTGTTCAGCAGAATGTCCTGTCCTCGTGTTTCGATGGTGCGAAATCCAATGCGATCCTGAATGCGGTCCGTTTTTGTTTGAAGAGTGACATCGTAGAGCTTCGGATTTTCAGGCGACCAGAGTTCAGGTGCCGCT
This sequence comes from uncultured bacterium, assembly GCA_964617625.1. GTDB lineage: Bacteria > Zhuqueibacterota > QNDG01 > QNDG01 > DSAB01 > CAZTZL01. The sequence goes on along the minus strand of CAZTZL010000130.1, from coordinate 749 downwards.
TCAAATTGAAATCCGCAAAATCCCTGATCATCCGTTCGAAATGGCGTTTCGATTTTCAATTCAGGAATCGATATCGTTCCTTTTTGAATCCGTTGTTTCCCGTCCAGTTGAATCCATCCCTCAATTGTATTTGCAGAACCTTTGCGCAAGTGGATGAAATAATCCTGAATAAACGTCTCCGGAACTTCGATCAGCAGGACGTCTCTTGTAATGCCGCCGTAGTTCCACCAGTCCGTGTTCACCGTGGGGACGCCTTCTCTCAGGCGGGTGTTGTTGATTTTGGCAACAACGAAGTTATTGCCAGTCCTGACTTTTTCCGTGATTTCGAAATTAAACGGCGTAAATCCTCCGGTATGCTCACCGACTTTTTCTCCATTCAAATAGACGATTGCCTGATAGTTCGCAGCGCCGAAATAGAGGAAAAGCCGCGTTCCGGATTTCTTCAAGATCCTGAAATCTTTTTTGTACCAGACCGTTCCTTCGTAATAGAAAAGATCCGCTCTTTGCGTGTTCCAGTCTCCGGGGACATCAAGGACATTGGCGTCTGTAAAACGGTATTCGATCCGGTCGCTTTTCGTTTTGGTCTGCGCATTTTCAAAATAGCCATGTTCCACTGTCTGCTTCAAATGGTAATCGTAAAATCCGGTTTCGTATGGATCCACAATGATCTGCCATTTTCCGTTTAAACTGACAGCGGATCGGTTGTCTACATTCACAATAAGAGGTGAAGCAATCAAGTGGACGGTTAA
>CAZTZL010000129.1:0-4951 GCA_964617625.1 uncultured bacterium | reverse complement strand
TGATGGGCTGATTGTTATTTTTTCATTCTGGGCGGGTTATCAAATATGGTTAATTGCGCCGAACCGGATTCAGCAATCACCGCCGCCGTTTGATTTTAATCATGTGCTTCTTTTCATCTTTTTATTCAATGGGATTTTAATCTGGAGCGGCACGTACCGGATTCAAAGCAGCGTGATTCATGTGGTCAAGCTGAAAAATTTGGTCAGATCGAGTATCATCGGATTTACAGTTGCCTTGATCATTGGTTTTTTTACCCGTTCACTTTTGGTCGGCAGGCTTCAGGCGCTTTATACCTTTATCGTTATCATTCCTGCAATCATTATCGAACGCATCATTGTGGACACGCTGTGGAGCAAACTGATTGCGGAACGTTTTTTTCATAAACGGACTGTGATTTTCGGAGCCGGGGATACGGGGAAGAGGCTGTTTAAGGTCATTCAAAAACATCCCAAATTAGGCTATAAAGCCATTGCCTTTTTTGACGATCAGAAATTGAGCAGTTCGATTGTGATGGCCAATCCGCTTCCTGTGATGGGCGGCAAGGAGGAATTTTCCGATTTTCTGGATCAACGGAGCAATGAAATCGATGAGGTGCTCATTGCCATGCCAAGCGCCACGACAGAAGAGGTGATGCAGGTGATGGGGCTTTGTGACGAATTTCATCTGCCCTACAAGTTCGTTCCCAGTTTCAATGACCTTGCGTTCCACCGGTTGAATCAGGAACAGATCGACGGGATTCCGCTTTTTAGTTCGAAAGAGATATCGATCTCGATCTGGAACAGTGTGTGCAAACGTGTGTGTGACCTGATTCTGACTGTTGTTATTTTGATTATCACAGCGCCGCTGTTCGGCCTGTTTGCACTTCTTATCAAGAAGGACTCGGAAGGGCCGGTAATATTCAAGCAGAAACGCGTGGGGCTGAACGGCAAGGAATTCATACTTTATAAATTTAGAACGATGCGAATAGATACACCTCAATATGCGGTTCACCCGCAGGACAAAGATGATCCCAGAATTACCAGGATAGGACAATATTTACGCCGCACCAGTTTTGATGAATTGCCCCAGTTCTGGAATGTGCTGAAAGGGGATATGAGCATTGTCGGGCCCAGACCGGAAATGCCATTCATTGTGGAGACGTATAATGAGATGCATCGCGAGCGTCTGAAAGTGAAGCCGGGAATCACGGGGATCTGGCAGATATCAGGGGACCGTTCCCTGCCTATCCATGAGAACATCGACCACGATTTGTATTACATTGAAAATCAGTCCCCGCTTTTGGATATTGTTATTATTTTGCAGACCATCTGGTTCGCGGTGGTTAGAGGGGTGGGGGCGAAGTAAAAGGTAGAGGTAGAGGTAGAGAAAAGGTAAAGGTAGAGGTAGAGAGAAAGGTAGAGGTAGAGGTAGAGAGAAAGAAGTCGGGAGACCGGAGACTGGAGATGGCGAACGGTTAAGGGGAAACGGGGAAAGAAGAAGTAGTGACGAGTGACAAGTAACGAGTAACGAGTAACAAGTGACGAGATGTTTTTTCTTGTTACGCGTTACTTATGACTTGTAACTGTCTTTTAAAATTGAGGGTTTTTTGAAAAAGAAACTGAAATCAGAAACAATTCCAGTCAGATTTTTGAAATATTTTTGGGATTGTGATTTTAATAATTTAAGTTTTCAAAAATATGATTTTTTTATCAGTGAGCGAATCTTGAATTTTGGCAATTTGGATTCTTTAAAATGGTTGTTGTCAATGATCGATCGTCAAAGATTAATGGAAGTGGTTGAAAAGAGCAGGAATTTAAATAAAAAAACCAGAAATTACTGGAGAACCGTGTTTGAAAAATCAACCTTTACATATTGAGATTTTGCCTGATGAGCAGCGAAAATTATTCGATGTCATTGCGAAGCAGGATTGGATCAGTTCTTTTTATTTGGCCGGGGGAACGTCTCTTGCGCTTCGGATAGGCCACCGGCAGTCCATTGATTTTGATTTTTTTATTCAAAAGGAATTTAAAAATAGAGAAATTATCAGTCATCTCCGCAAGATGGGATCTTTTGAGCTGTTTGATGAAGCCGAAAATACAATCAATGGGCTTTTGGGTCATGTGCAAATATCATTTATTAAATATGAATATCCCTTGCTGAAAAAACCTGATCAATACGGGAATTTGAAAATTGCGGAATTGCTCGATGTTGCCCTGATGAAATTTGAAGCGATTTCCGGAAGGGGAAACAGAAAAGATTTTATCGATCTGTTTTTCCTAATGGATTTCTTTTCGCTTCCCGAGCTTTTTAAAGCGTACAGCAATAAATATGGTGCCGAAATAAGCAATGATTACCATTTATTAAAATCACTGGTTTATTTTGAAGATGCGGAAAATCAACCCATGCCAAAAATGCTTAAACCTGTGGAATGGTCAGAAATAAAGGACACAATTATTAAAAAAGTAAGACAGATAAAATTATAACCCGTTTGAATAAGAGTTCAGGAGAAATGAGTGAAGAGTGACAAGTAACGAGTGACGAGTAACGAGAAAAGAGTTGGAGACTGGAGATGGCGAACGGTTAAGGGGAAACAGGGAAAGAAAAAGCAGTGACGAGTGACAAGTAACGAGTAAAAAGTAACGAGAGAAGAGTGATGAAGTCGCATAGGGATTTGGAAGTTTGGAAAAGAAGTGTTGATCTTGTCACAACAGTTTATGAAGTAACTAAAACTTTTCCAAAAGAAGAACGCTATGGTATTACAAATCAAATCAGACGAGCGGCAGTTTCAATCCCTTCAAATATAAGTGAGGGCGCTGCCCGGCGTCACAATAAAGAATTTGTCCAATTTTTGTATGTTTCTCTGGGAAGTATATCCGAATTAGAAACCCAGATAATTATAAGTCAAAATTTGAAATTTTTATCATCGAATGATTCGATTAAAATTCAAAACGAATTGACAGAGCTAAGGAAAATGATTCTTGGTTTGATACGACATATCAGATCCAGAGTGAAGAGTAACAAGTGATGAGTAACGAGTGACAAGTAATGAGTAACGAGAGGGTTTTCTCTTGTTACTCGTTACTTGTTACTGTCTCTTAAGATTATATCGGGGATTTGTATTATAGGGGTCAGAAGATGAAAAAGTGTCTGTCTGTCATTGTCATTATTCTTATTCTCCCTTTCACTTTATTCGCATCGGTCAATGAAACGCTGCCTTCGTTCCACTGGGCGTACGATTATATCGATGCGCTCCGGATACGGCAATGTTTCGATGATCTTTATGCCATGAACCGCCCGTACACGCGGGGGGAAGTTGCAAGGTCGCTGATTGAAACTGGGAAACAGATCAAAGAAAATAAATTGAATCTGTCCGGGTCCGAAATGAAACAGTTTGACAGGCTGGTCAATGAATTTGAAACTGAGATTCAGGCGATTCAGGGGAAAGCGGAAGAAGCCGATGTTTTGAATCTCGGACTGCGGCTGCAGGGAGATATCGATAAAACCTCCGAATCCAAAGCCGATTACCGGGGAGTTTACAGAACCAAAATCAATTTGCCTCTGGGGAAATATGTCACTCTGTACAACGGGATGTCGATTGACAAATACAAAGCCGAGGATCCTCTCTATGCGGGGAAAAAGTGGATGGACAATGCGGCTTTTGCCGAACAGGCGTATGCTTCTTTCCATGCAGCGAGGTTTCGATTCAAATTCGGGCGTGATTTTCTGAGATGGGGCGCGGGGAGTCAGGGGACACTGATCTTTTCAGATGTGGCCCGGCCCATGGATCAGTTTTTAGGTTCGGTTCAGTCGGGTCCGTTTCGGTTTTCGTTTTTTACATCCGTCCTGGATGAATTGCCCTTTTCACAGGCACTGGCGGATTCGCTCGGTTTTCGTTTTTCGAGAAGATATGTATCTGCCCATCGTCTGGACGGACGGTTTTTCAACGGGAAACTCCAGTGTGCGGTGACGGAAGCGGTCATTTATGGCGGTGAAAGCCGGAATATCGAGTGGTATTTTTTAAATCCTCTGATGTTCTATTACAGCGCCCAGGCGAATAAAAGCGGATTGGGAAATGTATTCGGGTCTGTCGATGTCCTTGTTTATCCCCTGCCCAAATGGGAACTGTATGGTTCTCTGCTCATCGATGACATCCAGGTCGAGAAGAAAGTCGTCGGAGATCTGGAGCCGAATGAAATCGGAACTCTGATCGGCACAAGGTGGGCGGACCCGTTTCAGGTGCCTGGCCTGACGCTTTCAGGAGAATATGTGCGGGTGACGAACAGGACGTACAAGACACCGAATATCTGGGAAACATTCATTCACCGCAATGAACCGCTGGGCCATCCTCTCGGTAATGATTTTGATCAGTGGCAAATTGAGTGTTCCCAGTGGATTGGCGGGGATTTCCTGATTAAAGCGGGCTACGGTGTCACAAGAAAGGGGGAGGGAAGTCTTTACACACCCTGGGATGAGCCATGGATGAATTCTACACTTGATGAAGGGTATTCCGAACCTTTTCCCACAGGGATTGTCGAAAAAAGCAGCACGCTGAGTCTATCTCTGAAATATTATCCATCCACTTATTGGGGGATTCAGGGAGAGTTTCATTCCAGTCAAATCGAGAATGCGGGTAACGTGGAAGGACAAAAAGAGAATGCGGTTTCGTGGAGGATCGGTGTGTGGGTGGAGGGAGACGTTTTCTGGAAGTTGAAATAAAGGAGAACGGATAAAGGAAAAAGGAAAAAGGATAAAGGAGACCGGAGACGGGAAACCGGAAATGGAAATAATCGATCAACACATCGGATCCGGACTTCTTGTAGAATGTTGTATTTAATAAACACATATATTGAAATAACCATTCATATATTTATAATCAGAATTACAGTTCAGATATAAAAAGCTTTACAAATTTTCATGAAATCAGACTCCTGCTCCCGCAGGAGTTTTTTATTGATGGATGATTTATTGATT
>CAZTZL010000128.1:0-5167 GCA_964617625.1 uncultured bacterium | reverse complement strand
TCTCCACTGGCGATGTCCAAATTATAATCTTCAGGATTCAGGTGAATGATTCTTTGGTATGCCCCGGTTATGGTATTTAATTCCATTGGCTCTTGCTGCGCAAACGAATTGTTGATCGACATCATAAAAATGAGCGATAGACAGATGAATAAAGGTTTGTTTTTCATTTTAAGCCCAGTTTTTCACCTTTTTCCAAAAGGGCAATCGCTTCCTGGATGCGTTTCTGTCTGGTTTCGGGTTGTTTTGCGGCGTTGATCCAGCCGATGTATTGCTTTCGGTAAGAAAGCGCCAGTTTTTCAAAATGCCCTTTTGCACGCGGATTTTGTTCCAACGCTTCAGCGAATTCCGGAGAAACCGTCAAAGCCGGAATAGGTCTGTCCGGCTTGTCCCAATACCCGTTTTCTTTGGCCGTACTGATTTTTGCCAGGCCCGCTTCTGTCATTCTTCCTTCACGGATCACTTTTCCGATCCGCTTTTTATTGAGCGCCGACCAGACACTCTTGTCGTTTCTTGGCGTAAATTTGCGCAGGTATTTTTCTTCATCCACACTTTTGACGGTGCTGTCGATCCATCCGAAACAGAGGGCCTCTTCGACGGCCTCTTCATAGTCAATAGTGGGTTTGCCAGTGGCCTTTTTATAAAATATCATCCAGATGCCGTTTTCCGTGGAATGATTCCGGGATAGCCATAACCGCCATTCTTTCCTGTTTTTAAAATGAAGTTCTTGCATTAATCTCCATCCAGACCAAACATGCCGAAGGATCGATCAATATTCATTAAACTTTTAGATGCTCAATAATCGATCGCTATTTAATGTAAATGCATTTTTGTTTTTGCGACTGGTAAGGGGATCTGAGTTTGTAGGTGTAGATCCCCGACGGCAGATCGGACGCGTCGAATACGGTTCTGTAATTTCCCGGCGTGAAAAATCCGTTTTCCAGTGTTCGCACTTTTCTTCCTACGAGATCATATATGGATAGGTCAATCCGGGACTGTTTTTTAATTTCGAATCGGATTTCTGTTTGTGCGTTAAAGGGATTCGGAAAGTTTTGTTCGAGACGGAATGAGGGGGTAACCAGCTTTTTCGTATCCACAGAAACAGGCACATATTCGCCTTCGATGACATCCGAATAAAAATAATCGCTCGTGAGTCCTTCTCCACCGCGCCAGATTTCAAAACCGGTTTCCATATTGTGCATGTACCATTCTTCATTGAGGTATCCGCGGGTCACGGAATCGTGGATAAAATCTCTGTAATCAAGATCGATTTCGTTTGTTACTGTCTTGATTTTATAGGCGATATAGTTCCACTGATTGTTCCAATCGGGTGCGGCTGCATAAAAAATATACCATTCGTGACCGCCGATTGTTACGGTTGTTTTATAGGTGCCTCCGGGTCCTGCGCCTCCGGCAAAATTGATCCAGACCATCAGTTCACCGGTATAGTTCGAACTGGAGCTCTGACCGGTCGAATCGAAAAAAGCTTCAAATGCAGCATTCCACGTTCCTTCCACGTCTTCCGTAGTGATTTCCCATGTAAACGGGGCACTTGCAATATTGCTGATCTGCAATGGCAAGGGATTATTCAGAGTCGTGCATTCACCACCAAAATGGCACCCTTTATAAATAAAGGGATAGGCGGCCGGAGTGCCTCCCATATTGGCATGTTCGGAAAGCGCCACTTTAAAATAGGTTCCATCTAAATCCACTTCGAGACACTGTGCCGTGGACGCCCCCCAGACATTGGTCATTACGCCGTACTCTCCATTCATAACAAAGGTGTTTCCGCTGCACAGATCGATGATTTCTGCAGAAATTTGTGTTGGCAGAAATACGATTATAAAGATAGCGACAATCCCCGATAAAAACAGATTCTTCATTATGATTGCTCCTCTCTGAAGTGATGCAATATTCCAATCGATCGATATCAAAATGTGTATTTCCGAACTGCTTTATAAGCTAATCAGAAAACCTGAAAATGCCGAAATATTTTTATCCGCTCCAGTCACTCATCAATGTGTCTCTGAGATGTTTGGTTACTCGAAATATAGTATCTGTCATGGCTTCAAAATAATTCGTATCCGGGACGAAAACGCCTTCCACGACTTTTTCATAGTAAGAAGGCATCCGGCTCATCGTGGGGAGATAGATATTTCCCTCCAGTTCGGCCACGGCTGGCACGCCTGTCATTTCATCATTCGAAATATTGATCACACTAAAATAGTCCTCTTCGTCTGATACCTTCGTCAATTCTTCCGCAATAATATTTGGCCCACCGAAAAGAATAATATATTCTCCGCTCTCGGTCGGCTGCGTGTTTTTTGTGATTGTTTTTTCCTCGGAACATGATCCCAAGAGGATCATTGAGAAAATAGCAATTGTAATGAAAAGCCGATTTAACATCCTTTTACCCCTTTTTAAATAAAATTATACTATTCGAAAAAGACTGACTTATTTGCCAGTCAAAACAGAAATTAGTTTACGGTTCGGTTCGCCCTTTTCATTAACGACCGGGAAATCCCCTTTGTAGCACCAGTGGCAGTATGCGATTTTATTCCGGTTAAAAATATCGCAGACATCCCGATACCAGCGCAGCATGATCTCTTCGGGAATGGTCGGATAGATACCGAATTCGCCGCAAAACAGAGGCAAATTCTTTTCCTTGGCGAATTGGATCGCAGGGGACATCACTTTTTCAAGAGTATCTTTTGTGAAATAGCCGTTGGCATATCTTCTCATTTCTGAGACAACGGATTCCGGGAGCTGTTTGTAGTATACTGTATCGACGATCTGACCGGGATAGTTGACCGGGCCGGTATATCCAGCAATTGCAGACCACGGAGCGAGATGATGCGTCAGGGCCATGGGTGTGTAAAAATGGAAACTTAAAATGAGATTCCTGTCTTTCTCCGGAAGTTTCAGATCGGGAAATGTATCGGGGATCTGCCATCGGTTCGAACTCACCACAATTTTTCTTTCCGGTTCTTCTTTTCTGATCTCTGCGATCACCTTATTAAAAAGACGGTTCCAGTCATCGGGATCGTCTGCAACGGCTTCGTTTAATATCTCATAAGCCAGCATTTTGTTCGGATAGCCCTTGAGTTCCCCGGAAAGCTGTCGCCAGAGATCAATGAGTTTCTCCTGTTCCGCGGGGTCGGTCCAGAGAGGATTCGATTCTGCGATAAAATAGTGCGAGCGGATGATGTGCAGGTCCACAATCACACGCAGTTTTGCCGCAATTGCCCAATCAACCGCATTATGCAGTAATTCGAAAGCTTCTTTATCCTTATTCCCGAGCGAGTCCCATAACTGCACTTCATCGACCGGAATCCGGACATGGTCAAATCCAACCGATGCAATGGTATCAAAATCAGCCTGTGTAATGTAGTTTTTTCGTTCTTCGCCCCGTTTGTCGCTCTGCGACAGCCAGTGGCTGACATTGACGCCTGTTCTTATCACGAATTTCCCAGCACTTGTGTCCGGTTTGTTTTTTTGACTGCATGTCAAAATTAGCGATCCGGTTAAAATGACAAACAATAAATGGTAAAATTTAAGATGCATTGTTGTTTCTCCCGATTTGAGTGTATGAATTATTTATAATTACGCATTCATACTGAAAATGTCAAGCGGTTTTTGGGGATGTTTTTGTACTGAAAATAAAGAAGATAAAAAATATGAAGAAAAGGCCATGCCATAAATTTTTATGGCATTAATAGAAAAATAATTTTATATTTACATCATAAATTGTATTTATTCTTTTTTTCAGGAAGTTGTATGTCACAAAAATCGAAACTTTACGGCAGGTGGTTTATTATCCGCAACCTGGGGTTTGTCAATGTGATCCGATTCTCGATCGAGGCCCTTTTTTGTGTCCGGTATTATTATGTCCTGAAATTGAATTTGAAGAAATTGATTCCCTGCTCTGTGGAAAGAATGCCCATGGGAACGATGGCATTGATACAACCTGAAGATTTTAAAAGGATCAAAACAGTTTTAAAAAATATGCCCCAACAAGACAGGCGAGAAATATTGTCACGAATCAATTTTTACAATAAGGGATTTTACGGCTGTTATGTGATGAAAACCGGTAATGATATTGCCAGTCTTCAGTGGCTGATCGAACCCAAAGAGAATCCGATTATCGAAAAACATTATGGACGGATGTTTTATATCCTGCATGAAACACAGGCCATGGTGGATAATGTGTTCACGTTCCCTCAATACAGAGGCAGGGGATATCAGTCTTTGATTTCCAGGAATCTGTTAAAACTGGCTCTGGAAAGGGGATATACAACTGCAATTGTCTATATTCAAAATGACAGAATATCGACTTTAAATGAATTCATCGATATGGGATTTAAAATCACCAAACGGCTGACCCAAATACGAATTTTAGGATATACGTTTCGAAATTTGTAGCATTTGTAATTGTGTAAAATTTGTTTTATTATTTTCCGGTGAATTGGATACAAATATTCATTTATATTGAAAGTAAATGAATATGGCAAACATTGATGCGGTGAAAGCGTTTATTATTGAGAATTTTTTATTCGGGGATCCTGCCGGGTTTTCAGAAGACACATCGTTTTTGAAAACGGGTTTGATCGACTCCCTCGGCATTATGGAACTGATCGCCTTTTTGGAGGCCACCTATCACATCCACATTGATGATCAAGAATTGGTCCCGGAGAATCTGGACAGTTTAAGAAAAATCGATGCTTTCATAGAGAAAAAATCATTCCGCCCATCCGATAAAAACCAGCCAAAGTAAACACCATGTGCGGCATTGCTGGCATTTTTAATTTTCAATCTTCACAGTCAATTTCACTACCATTATTAAAGCGTATGATGAACGCGCTGCACCATCGCGGGCCGGATGAAAAGGGAATCTATCTCGATGACCGGGCCGGATTGATCAACGACCGGCTGAGCATCATCGATTTGAGTTCCGGCATGCAGCCGATCCATAATGAGGATGAGACTCTGTGGATCGTTTATAACGGAGAAGTTTTTAATTATCCCGAACTCAGGACGGATCTGAGGAAAAAAGGGCACCGGTTTTACACGAAAACGGACACGGAGGTCATTCTCCATCTCTATGAGGACAAAGAAGCCGATTGCCTGAACGATCTCAACGGACAATTTGCTTTTGCGGTATGGGATACAA
>CAZTZL010000127.1:0-5515 GCA_964617625.1 uncultured bacterium | reverse complement strand
TCTACATTCTTTCAATATGTCCCTGACAGTCCTTGTCCACATCAAAAGTCCGGACCTGATAATCGCAATCTATGTTTGCCAGCGTCTTCACGGCCGCCCGGAAACAGCCGATGCGGGCACACGTCAAGTCCCGGATAGCGAATCCTTCATCGATGAGTGTCCGGCAACTCTTCAAATACTTGCAGTTGTGAACCGTAATCTCCAGATGGAATGGATTGATCTCCTGAACATTAAAATCGCTCGCATCTTCAAAAAGACCACCGACCACGCCGATCTGAATATACTGATCGACCGCGGAACGAATAGATTTGGATTTTTCGATTTGCACGCCGTAATCATCTCCCAGACGGCGCAAAAAATGATCGACCGAATGTTCATACGCCCGTTCACAGAATGCTTTCGGGCGCGTGCCATGAAAATCTCTTGCTGTTTCTTCAAGTGCACTCAACCAGCTTAATGCCACTTCCCAGCTTGCCTGGGTTTTATCGATTCTGAACATTCCCTGTTCCTTTCACCCTTCATAAACGTTTCGATTTGGATACGGTGATCAGTCCCATTTTCACGAGTTCCTGTTTGATAATTTTGTCGGGAACGGCCTTGTCAATCTGCTGATTAAATTTTTTGACCAATGTATCGAGCGAACCATTGGGTTGTTTGGCCCAGAGCAGCACAAGTTTTCTTTTCTCATCCGGATTGAGTGAAGAGACCTCGGGAACTGCGGTTATCTCCGGAATGGCTGTTTCGGTTTCAACTGATCCGGATTCCAAAATCTTTTTTGTGTCTCTCGCGATGGCAAGCTCTTCGTTGGTTGGGATGACCAGCACCTTGACTTTTCCCGTACTGATATCCAGAGCATTCTTTTTATTTTTTCTGGGATCAATTTTTATATCGAAATGCTCGAGATTGGACAGCACCTTTGCCCGAACTATAGAGGAATTTTGTCCTACACCTCCCGTAAAAACGATGGCATCGACTCCTCCCAGTTCGATCATATAGCTCCCGATATATTTTTTGATCGCGTGACAATACACCTCCAAAGCAAGACGATGTTGTTCACTGCCCCGTTCTGCTTCTGCCTGTATTTCACGCATGTCATTGGTTGTCTCACTCAATCCCAGCATGCCGCTGTTCTTGTTCATGATGGAATCAATCTGTTTTGTCGTCAAATGCTCGTGATCCATAATATAAGGAACCAGCGCCGGATCCACATTGCCGCAGCGCGTTCCCATGACCAGCCCTTCGAGAGGTGTAAATCCCATCGAAGTGTCCACCGATTTACCCCCTTCGATAGCAGTGATGCTGGAGCCGTTCCCCAAGTGACAGGTAATGAGTTTTAATGATTCCATAGGGCGGTTGAGAAATTCAGCGGCTTTCGTTGCAACATACCGGTGCGAGGTTCCGTGAAACCCGTACCGCCGAATGCCTAATTTTCGATAAAGCGCATACGGCAGTCCGTAGAGATAGGCTTTCGGTGGAATGGTATGATGAAACGCCGTATCGAAAACTGCGACCTGCGGAATGTTCCCTAAAATTTTCTCGCACGCCTCGATTCCTTTTAAATTGTGCGGATTGTGAAGCGGCGCAAATTGAATGCATTCACGAATGGCGGATTTGACCTGTTCGGTAATTAAAACCGATTCGGAAAATTTCTCGCCTCCGTGTACCACCCGATGGCCAATGCCCTTGATTTCATCTTTGCTCTGGATGACGCCGTGCTGCGGATGAAGCAGCATCGAAAGGACGATTTCAATCGCTGTTTCCTGATTCAGGACTTCGCGGATTTCCCGAATTTTGTTTTTATCTTTGGGTTCGTAAACAATGACCGCATCGCTTGAACCGATTTTCTCCACAACTCCCCGTGCCAGAACAAGCTCATTGCTCATTCGGATCAACTGAAACTTGACAGAAGAACTCCCGCAATTCAATACCAAGGTTTTCATAACTGCTGATATTCTCCCAGTTTTTATTTCATTGAATGTAGCATCAATTAAAAACCCAATTCAAACCATCTCTGAATTGGGTACAATAATCTATCGGGTGATTGAGCGACTCACCTGAAATAGAACGGCAAAGATATCCGGTTTCGTTTTCGCTCTTTTCAAATGTGCAAATAAAACCATGTCTCTTAATGGACTAATAACTTACAAAAACCTTAAATTTTAATTTCCAATATAACTTCTACCAACCGATGTTCAATCTAACAATAATTCACAAAAAATACAAGCCGATTTTACAGAACATAAATATCATAAAATGAATTGAAATCCAGACACAATTTCAGTATATTGCGATCAATTATGATCAAGAAACAAGGAGATTAAATTGGAAGCCCCTATTCTGAAAGATCCGAATCAGTACCCCACGGAAGATGTCATTTTCTCATCTATTGGAAGTGCTAAAAAATTGTGGATTTCTTTTTTCGATGATATTTATCAAAATCATCCCGATTTTTCCGAAGAATGGAGATACTATAAAGACGGAAACAATTGGCTTATGAAAGTCGTCAGAAAATCAAAAACGGTGTTCTGGCTTTCGGTATGGGAAAACACCTTTAGAATCACTCTTTATTTTACGGACAAGTTCGAAGAAGCCATCAATAAAAGTGACATATCGGACGAGCTTAAAACACAATTCAAAGAAGGGAAACACTACGGTAAAATACGCGCCCTGAGTATCGTATTCAAAAATCCAGCGGATATTGAATATGCGAAATCAATCATAGCAATTAAGCTCAGGAAATAACATCCACAATTTGAATTCTTGATCCGGCACTTATGTAATTATCTCAAGATCGTCCTGGAGTTGTACTCCAAAACGTAAATAAAAAGGTCTCAAAACAATGAGGCCTTTTTTAATGGATACTTCTGAAAGAACATTTTTATTTCTTATCAATATTGCACAATGTCATTTTTTTGTCTATATTTATAAAATTTATAAACAAGATCGGTTATAATTTCAAAAGGACTATGACGGCTTATTTGATGATTGATGTAAATAAAATAGCGGGAATCTGAGGCATGCTGTTTAACTCCATCGACTTTGCGATATTTTTACCGATTGTATTTATACTCTACTGGTTTGTCACCCAAAAAAATCTGAAGGTGCAAAATGGGCTGCTTCTCATTGCCAGTTATGTCTTTTACGGCTGGTGGGACTGGCGATTCCTTTCATTGATCATTTTCAGTTCAACGGTGGATTATCTGGTCGGAATCGGATTATCCAAAACAGACGAAAAGCGAAAGAGAACACTGCTTCTTTTAACAAGCATTTTTGTCAATCTGGGATTCTTGGGATTTTTTAAATATTATAATTTTTTCCTCGATAACTTTGTGACGGCCTTCCGTTTTTTCGGACATCCCATCCATCCGGAGGGATTGAATATCATCTTACCGGTTGGAATCAGTTTTTATACATTTCAAACAATGAGTTACTCGATTGATGTTTACCGGCAAAAGTTCGAACCAACCAGAGACATCATCGCGTTCTTTGCATTTGTCAGTTTCTTTCCCCAGCTGGTAGCCGGCCCCATCGAAAGAGCGACCCATCTGTTGCCTCAATTCTATAAAAAAAGAACGTTCGATCACGACAAAGCCGCAGACGGCATGCGCCAGATTCTCTGGGGACTGTTCAAGAAAATCGTCATCGCGGACAATTGTGCAACGTATGTCAATGATATTTTCGGAAATTACACAAATTATCCGGGAAGCACTTTACTGCTGGGAGTAATCCTTTTCGCGCTTCAAATCTATGGAGATTTCTCGGGCTATTCCGACATTGCCATCGGGACGGCGCGTCTGTTCGGTTTCAGTTTGATGAGAAACTTTGCCTTCCCCTACTTCTCAAGAGACATTGCCGAATTTTGGCGAAGGTGGCACATCTCGCTGACATCCTGGTTTCGGGATTATGTTTATATTCCGCTGGGAGGCAGCCGCGGCAGCACCTGGATGAAAATCCGCAACACGTTTGTCATTTTTATCGTCAGCGGATTCTGGCATGGGGCCAACTGGACGTTTATTGTCTGGGGCGCTCTGAATGCGGTCTATTTTCTTCCTTTGATGCTATTGAATAAAAACAGAAAGAATACGGATATCGTTGCACAGGGGCGCTTGCTGCCGAATGTCAGAGAGATTCTTCAAATGGGAACAACCTTTTTTATCACATTGATTGCATGGATATTTTTCAGGGCGAAATCACTGCACGAAGCAGTTCACTATATTGGCCGTATTTTTTCAATGTCGCTTTTTTCACAATCCGAAGTATTTCCGACAAAGATTATTGTATTAATTATACTTTTTATTTTAACGGAATGGCTCCAGCGGGAAAAACAGCATGCGTTACAATTTGATAAAATCATTTTACCGAAAATCCTCCGCTGGGCAATCTACTATGGGATCGTTATATTGATAATAGAATTTGGCGGCATTCAACAGCAATTTATCTATTTCCAATTTTAGGGGATATCTTGAAACGGTTTTTACGAAAAACAATTCTGTTTATTTCACTTCCTGCCGTCCTTCTGACAATGGTCTTTTTATTTTCATCGATTCGGGTCACACAAAAAATAAATGAAATTTCAAAAGACTACGTATGTCTGATTATGGGGGACTCGCAGATCCAGAGAATCAATCCAGAATATTTCAAGTGCAGGACATTCAATTTCGGAAGTTCGGGCGAACATTATTATTTCACCTACTCAAAATTAAGAAAATTGTTATCAGCCAAAACGTGCAACATCAAAATCATCGTCCTGGGCGTCTCGGTGCACAACTTTGCACCTGTCTATCAAAGAATGGTGGATTTAAACTGCAAGGAAGGCAAAAGCAGTCTGGAACGTTATTTTTATTTTATAAACTTCTTTGATGACGAAACATTCAATTTAAAAAACAGCATCACACAAAAAGACTTTTTAAAAGGACTGACAAGAAAACCGGATTGGAGCGGATTTCTGGAAAGCATCAATAAAAATCCGGAAAAGAAGGATATAGAAAGAGTTTTAAATATTCATTATAAAGTAGATACCAAGATTGATTTTTCGAAACAGGAAACTTATCTTGAGAAAATCATCCGATTGTGCAAAAAGAAAAACATTAAAATACTGGCGTTATCGACTCCGATCCACCAGTATTACAAGAGCCACATACCTGAAATTTATTTTAAGAACTTTAATGACATTATGAATAAGAATCCTGAATTGAAGCATCTTAATTTTCTGAATGTGAACATTCCCAGCGATTACATGTCCGACGGAAACCACCTCAACAAAGACGGTGCAAAGATTTATTCCAAATTGATTTCAGCAGAAGTTGAAAAATTATTGAAGTGACACTCCTTCCGGGGAGCTCAAAGCTCCCCGGAAGACAAATATGATGATCCTGCTGGGATTGCAGTTCCAAACAAAAAAAGGTTTCTCTCCAAGATCGTTCTGGAATTGTACTCCAGAATGCACAACAAACAAAAAAGGCCTCAACAAATGAGACCTCTTTTTGTGGGCGATACTGGGTTCGAACCAGTGACC
>CAZTZL010000126.1:0-5550 GCA_964617625.1 uncultured bacterium | reverse complement strand
CTATTTGATTAAAATCATCTTTTTTGTGTCAGTAAATTCATTTCCAATTCGTAATTGATAATAATATATACCACTGGCAAAATCAGCAGCATTTACATTAATGGAATAAATGTCCTTTTTTTGATATGCATTCAACAAGGTTTGGATTTCTTTTCCCAGAACATTATATAATTTTAAACTGACCAGAGAAGATTTGTTCATGGAATATGAAATTGTCGTCGATGTATTGAAAGGATTCGGATAGTTTTGGAAAAGTTTATATTGATCGGGAATAGAGGAATTATTTCCGATATATCCGGAATAGCGATAGACGAACATCCCTTCATTTTCATCGGCGAGAAAAACAATCCCGTCTGAATCCACTGCAACATCTTTGGCAAATCCATGATAATTGCTGTAACAGATATGTGCATTAGTTGTAAAGGATGATCCGTTGTAACTGTAGGCGCGAAGGCCATCACTGCCATTGGCAAGAAATACTATGTTGCCCGGAGTGACTGCCACAGCCGTAGCATACCCATAACCATCGCTATAAATGTCATAGGCGTCATTGATATGTGCAGTATTGGTGAAAGAAATCCCATTGTAGTTGTATGCGCGCAAACCGTCAATGCCATTGGCGAGGAAAATAGTATTATTCGGGCCTATTGCGACATCCATGGCATAGCTCGCTTCACTACCATCATCGATATGTGCAGTGTTGGTGAAGGATGTCCCATTATAATAATAAGCACGTAACCCATCAGCGTAATTGGCCAAAAATACAGAGCCCCCTGAATTCGCTGCAACACCATAGGCGTAACCTTGAACACCACCGTTTTTTATGTGTGCCGTATTTGTGAAAGAGATTCCATCATAGGTATAAGCGCGTAAACCGTCACTGCCATTGGCGAGAAAAATATTTCCATCTGAATCAACGGTAACGCTCTCAGCATAGCCATCATTAATATAGGCAGTGTTGATGAAAGAAGATCCATCATAGCTGTAAGCATACAGTCCTCTTTCCTCATTAGCGAGAAAAATCGTGCCATCTGAACCTATTGCCGCATCCACTGCACAACCGCCGTTATCGATGTATGCAATACTGGAAAAGGAAGTGCTGTCATAAGCGTAAGCACGCAGACCGCTCCCGGCGTTAGCAAGAAATATTGTATTCTCTGTGCCTAATGCTACACCACAGGCTTGGCCGGTATTTTCTGTTTGTGCTGTGTTAGTGAAAGAAGTACCATCATATGTATATGCCAACAGACCGTCTACTCCGCCTGCCAGAAAAATAGTATTGTCAGGCCCCACTGCCACGCTCCATCCGAATCTGCTATTATCAATATATGCGGTATTGGTAAATGTATCTCCGTCATATACGTATGCATGCAGGCCATCAAAATTGTCGGCAAGAAAAATGGTGCCACTTGAATCAACGATCACGCTTCGGGCAAAGCCTCCGTCATCAATATGCGCTAAGTTGGTAAAAGAAGAACCATCATACGTGTAGACACGCAGGCCGTCCTCATCATTGGCAAGAAAAACAGTACTGTCTGAATTTACAGCCACATCCTGGGCATAACCATATTCGTCACCATCATGAATGTGTGCCGTATTGACAAAAGAAGCGCCGTCATAAGTATAAGATCGCAAACCGTCATGGCCATCAGCAAGAAAGACTGTACCGTCTGGGCTGACCGCAACACCACAGGCAAAACCATTTTCATTAATCTGTGCCGTGTTGGTGAATGAAGTTCCGTCATAAGTGTAAGCACACAAGCCTTCATCGCCGTTTGCGATAAAGAGTGTTCCATTGACGTCCAATGCAATACTCTGAGCGAAGCCATAAATATCGATGTGTGCTTTCCTATTGAAATAATTACCATCGTAAATGTAAGCATATAGACGACCGTATTCGCTTACACAAAAAATTGTCTTATCTGGACCCAATGCCAGGCATTCGATATCATCTTCATAATCAATATGCGCAGTATTCAGAAAGGAAGATCCGTCATAAGTATAGGCACGCAATCCTCCCGACCAATTGGCAAGAAATACTGTGCCGTCTGAATCGATTGCCACATCTTTTGCATCACCGTAATGGCTGTTGCGCCCGATCAGTGTAAATGTTTGAGCGAACTGGGCATGAACGGCCGTTTGCAGACAAAATAGGATGATAATATGAGGAAAAAAGAATTTTAACATGATTCCCTCCTGAAAAGAGAAACGCAGTAATGATTTCTATATCTCTATAAGAAGATCGAAGGAGTGAGTAATTATCATATCAACCGGATTGATTAATAAATACACAATCCGGCTGAAAATGTCAAGAAATATTTGCGAAGAATTCAGCTTTCCTGATACCTTGCCAATCGGGTGGCAAAGATGGAGGAAAAAAGGACAGCGAAACCGGCCAGAGCGAGGATGTATGGCCACACGGATGCGAACCCTTTGCCGAACGAAATGAGCTGGTGAAATCCTTTCAATGCCAGACCCGGAGGAAGAATCATGGCGAGGCGCTGTGTCCACACCGGCGTGATTTCAAGCGGCCACCAGCAGCCGCTGAGCGCGGCCATAACCAGCCCGGAAATAATCGCTGTGCCGAGGAGTTTTTCCTGCTGGTTGATGAAAAAGCCTATACAAAGACCCATCGATCCGATGGCAAGGCAGTAGGCGAGTATCAGCAAAATCATGGCGAGTGGAGCACTCCCGTAGTAGACCCCGAAAACAAAACGGCCGACGCCCATCAGAATGACAGTCTGAACCACACCGAGCAGCAGAACATTCAACAGTTTGCCGAGGAAGAGTTCGAGCCGGGTTACCGGGCAGATCCGGATTCGGCGGAGAAGACCGCTGTTTTTTTCTTCGATGATCGAACTTCCCGCATAGATGAAAACCATGAGCAATGTAAACTGCACGATATTGGCGGGAACAACCTGGTTGAATCCGTGCGGGATCGTCGCATGCTTACCGGCGTATTCGGTTCTCAACGCGATGAGCGGTTCACGGTTCTCAAACGCCTGCAGCGTTTTCTCCTGTATCTTTTTCCCCTTAATAGAAGCTTCGGCCAGATCGGCCAGGAGCCGGTAGGTGGCTTTTCGAATTCCCATGGAAGCGGTCATTGCCGCTTCTAAATTCGTGTCGGTGCGCTTGGAATAAACGAGTTCGACTTTCTTCCCGTTCAGCAGATTCGATGTGAAGTTTTCAGGGATGGTCAATATCCTGGCCGGATCGTAATCGGGTTTCCCTGCCAGGGAATCGATGTGGATATTTTCCGATTTTAATCCATTGATTAATTTCCGCGCTAAAAACCCGCCGTCATGATTTTCAACGGCCAGATAGGCTTTCTCTCTGGATGGGTCGGATTCGTTCCGATAGACATTGCCGAATACAAAAATGTACATGAAAGGGACGATTAAAAACCAGATAAAAGCCGTTTTGTCCTTCAACAGCATTTGAAGACTTTGCAGACCGATAAGATAGATGTTTTTCATATCCGAAATTTCCTTTGATACAACCAGAAAGAGAGAAGGGTCAAAGTGACCGCAATGGTTCCCAGCGCCAGCAGGTGGGTGGAGAGCTGAGCAAGAGAAGCATGTTCGAGTAGGATTTTCTGAGTTCCGATGTTTCCCCAGTAGCTGGGCGAGATGACCGCTATTTTTTTCATGAATCCGGGAAGTGAATTCAACGGAATCATGGAGCCGCCCAGCATGCTCATGATAATAATCAGAGCGGGCGCCATGGCCTGACCCTGACTGCGGGTTCGTACCAGAGCATAAATCATCCCGATAATGCCGGTATAGCTAACAATGATCACGGCTGAGAAAATCAGGAACGGCGCGATCTGCGACGCCTGAATTTTAATTCCGAACAGGAGGATGCCGATGGACCATGCCAGACAGAGCGCCGTCATGCCGGCGATAAACAAAAAAATCTGTTTTGAGAGCACGAATCCTTTGATGCCGGCCGGACTGGTCAACAGCCGGTACAAGGTATGGTTTTCTTTTTCAACGAAGAAATCTCTGGCCATGACTTCAAGAATGAATAGAAGCGACATCAGCACAATACCCGAAAGAAGTACGGTGTAGATTTGAGAGGCGGTGGAAGCCGATTTTTCTTCCTTCGAAATGGATTTTTCTTTTAGAGTGATCAAAGGAGGGAAGAGATATGTCTGAGACTTTTTAATCAATCGCTGAATTTGAACAGCCAGAGAGGCGATTAAAATTTCGGGTGTGTCTTTGTCTCCGTCTATCTGTTCCTGAATGGTTTTCAACGGTTTGGATGCGATCCGGATCAGGCGGCTGCCCCCTTCGGCTAATATCGAAACGGTCTCCTCGGCGATTTTCGGAGCGAAAGCTTCGCTGGGATTTTTGATCAGCGTTAAATTAACCTGTCTCTGGTGCAGCAGTGAATCCCCGAATCCAGCCGGAATAATCAGCAGGGCGGAGGCTTTGCCCTTATCGATTTGCGGCCGGCCCTGATCTTTTTCGACCTGTTCCGTTTCGAACATGTCTGCGAGTTCGCCGCGTCCGAAAGCGCCTGAAATGAACTGGGAAGCGAATGTGTCGTCGTGATCTTCGATCAGCAGTTTGACGTGCGGCATGATCTCATCGGATTCGGACCGTATAAAGATCAGCCCCATCAGCAGAACAAAAATGAGCGGCATCGCGACGAGGATGAGAAATCCGCCCGGATTCTTCACCCGCCGCAGGATGTCTTTTCGGATCAGTTTCCAGATCAATCTCTCAGCTCCCTTCCCGTGAGTTTGATGAAGACCGAATCGAGGCTCGGTTCCTTGATCGAAAGATGGTCGATTTCGAATCCCGACGTGATGAGCTTTTCCAGAAATTCGCCGGTACCGTATTTCACCGGCAGGCTGTAAACCACCTCTTTTTCCTGAATGGAGATCAGCGACAAATCCTTGATCTGCGCCGGTAATTTCTCGGCGACTTCATGTTTGAACGTTCCGATGACTTTTAAAAGGCGGTTCTCGCCGACGATCTGCTTGATCTCTTCCTGCGTGCCCGCGGCCAGGATGCGTCCGTGGTCGATGATGGCCAGACGGTCGCAGAGGGCTTCGGCTTCGTCGAGATAGTGGGTGGTGTAAAGGATGGTCGTTCCGCCTTTGGCGATTCCTCTGACGGTATCCAGCATCTGATGCCTCGCCTGCGGATCGATGCCGACCGTGGGTTCGTCTAACAGCAGGAGCTTGGGCTGATGGATCATGCCCGCGGCCATGTTGAGCCTTCGTTTCATGCCGCTGGAATAGGTTTTGACCTTGTCTTTGACCCGATCTTTCAGGCCGGCTAGATCGATCAATGTGCCGATCCGTTCCTTGAGTTGCTTTCCCTTTAGTCCGTAAAGCCCGCCCCAGAACCGCATGTTTTCGATGGCGTTGAGTTCTTCGTACAGAGCGACTTCCTGCGGCACCACACCCAATTTTTTCCGGATCTTCGTTCCCGCGGAGGTGATCTCCTGATTGTCGATCCGGATCGATCCGGTGTCCGGTTTCAGGAGCCCGCAGATGCAGTTGATCGTCGTGGTTTTCCCCGCGCCGTTGGGCCCGAG
>CAZTZL010000125.1:0-5875 GCA_964617625.1 uncultured bacterium | reverse complement strand
AAACAAAAAACCCCGGAATCGTGAGAAACCGGGGTTTTTATTTTTTCAATTAAAACGGTTATCCGTTCTTCTGGGCAAAGTCTTTCATGAATTCGGTCAACTTTTTGATGCCTTCTGGTTCAAGTGCGTTATACATGGAAACACGAATACCGCCCACAGAGCGGTGTCCTTTGAGACCGCCGAATCCGGCTGCTTTCGCGTCTGCAATGAATTTGGCTTCCAGTTCCTCATTCGGAAGACGGAAAGTCACATTCATCAGTGAACGGCTGTCCTTTTCCGCAGCGCCTTTGAAAAATTCCGGATTGGAATCAATTGTTGAATAGAGCATCTCTCCTTTGTTCGTGTTGCGTTTTTCCACGGCACTCAATCCCCCGAGAGATTTCACCCAATCCAGTACCAATTTTACAAGATAAATCGAGTAGGTAGGAGGTGTGTTATAGAGGGAATCTTTCTCTGCATGAGTACGATACTGCAGGATAATGGGGATGTCTTCCCGCGCCGATTCGATCAAATCGTTTCGGGCAATCACGAGAGTTACACCCGCAGGACCTAAATTTTTCTGCGCTCCGGCATAAATCAATCCGAATTTGCTGAAATCGATTTTTCGGGAAAGAATATCACTCGACATGTCCGCAATCAGAGGGACATTTCCGGTATCCGGAAACGTCTGATACTGTGTTCCGGCAATGGTATTGTTGGATGTGATGTGGCAGTACAGGGCATTTGGATCGAGTTTTAATTCGTTCTGTTTCGGTATGCGATTAAAATTGGTTGACTCGGAAGTAGCGGCCACATTGACCGTGCCCTGAATCTTGGCTTCCTTCAGTGCTTTTTTGGACCAGCTTCCCGTGATAATATAGTCGGCGGATTTGCCCGGTTTAAGCAAGTTCATTGGCACTGTAGCAAATTGAAGACTCGCTCCGCCCTGAAGAAAGAGCACTTTGAAATTGTCGGGGATGCCGAAAAGTTCGACCATTAATTGATTCGCCTGTTCATGGATGGCGCTGTATTCCTTGGATCTGTGGCTGAGTTCCATGACAGCCATTCCCGTTCCCATATAGTTCGGCAATTCATTTTTTGCTTTTTCCAGAACAGACAACGGAAGCGTTGCCGGGCCCGGATTAAAATTCCATATTCGATCAGACATTTTTCACTCCTTATTTTTTCTGAAATTCTTCAATGATATCGACGACTATATCTCCAATACGCAGTAAATTTTCCTTGGTGGACGCACCAATATGTGGGGCCATAAGCACATTCGGAGCTTTAAGAATGGGATAGTCTTCCGGAGGAGGATCCGAAGGCCACACATCGGTCGCATAGGTTTTTATCTTTCCGCTTTTTAAAGCTTCGACTACATCTTCAGTATTGATACATTTTCCCCGTCCGGTATTGATAATGACCACACCGTTTTTCATTTTATCGATCGCTGATTTATTGATCATTTTATCTGTTTCGCTTGTAAACGGAACATGCAGAGAAATATAATCGGATTTGGACAATACTTCATCCAGTGTTTTTAATTCAACATGATCGGATTTTTTAACGAAGTTGTCATAACCAATAACATGCATTCCGAAAGCGCGGGCACGAACCGCAAGCGCAGTCCCGATGCGGCCGACTCCGATCAGTCCGAGTGTTTTCCCCATCAGTTCCGTGCGTTTCAGTTCTTTCTTGTTCCATTGACCCGCGGCCATGCTGTTGTGAGCATCGATCAGCCGGTTGGGAACGGCAATCATCAGGGCAAAAGCTAACTCAGCCACGGCGACACTCGATGCTTCCGGAGTATTCCGAACCTCGATGCCTTTTCCCTTGGCGTATTCTCTGTCCACATTATCAAGACCGACACCGCCGCGAATAATCAGTTTTAAATTGGGGGCGTTGTCGATGTATTCTTTGGTACATTTGGTCTTGCTGCGTATCAATACGACATCTGCCTCTGACACTTGAGACGTGTCATCGGTGACTTCTCCGAATTTTTTAAGTCTCTCGGGCAGAGATGGATCGAATGCATCAGAGATCAAAATTTTCATTGTGTTTCCCTCCTTGGGTTCGTATTTAAGTATTTATATTGCTGCCTAAATAATGAATGATCAATCCGCTGCGAAGTTTGGGTTCAAACCAGGTTGATTTGGGGGGCATGACACGGCCGGCATCTGCGACCGCCATAAGCTGCCCGATGCTGGTTGGATAGAGTGAGAAAGCAAGTTTGTATTCACCGCTGTTCACCAGTTTTTCCAATTCACCGAGCCCCCGAATTCCTCCCACAAAATTGATTCTCTCGTCCGTGCGAGGATCCTGGATTCCGAGTATGGGCGACAACAAATTGTCTTGCAGAATGGAAATGTCGAGCACGGAAATCGGATCCTTTGGATTGAAAGTCCCTTTTTTTGCCTCAAGAATATACCATTGTTTATCCAGATACAAACCGAATGTGTGAAGTTTTACCGGTTTGTAAGCTTTTTCCCGGCTATTTCCTGATACCCGATATGGGGTAACTGTAAAACACTTTTCGATCTCTTTAAAAAATTCCTCTTTAGATAGACCGTCCAGATTTTTAACCACGCGGTTGTAATCGAGAATCTGCATTTGTGTATCTGGGAAAATAACCGTCAGATAATAATTGTATGGTTCCTCATCTGTATGATGCGGATTCCCTGTTTTCCGTTTCTGATAAACTCTGGAGGCCGCGGCGGACCGGTGATGTCCATCTGCGATGTAGAGCGCATCCAGTTTAGAAAACTGATCCTGTATTTTATTAATTAATCCGGGATCATCTACAACATAAACCGTATGCCGGATTCCGTAATCTCCATCGATATCGTAAACCGGAGGATTTTTCATGCCTGCGTCAAGAAGTGCGGCAATTGCCCGATTATAACGATGAAGAAGAAAAACCGGGCCGGCCTGTGCATTGAGATGATCGATATGATTGGTGCGGTCCGTTTCCTTATCAGGTCGGGTATGCTCGTGTTTCTTGATTCTACCCTGAAGATAATCTTCCACGGAAGCCGCTGCAACCAATCCAACCTGCTCATGAGCGCCCATACGAAGCTTGTAGATATAGTAACAGGGCTGATCATCCTGAACAAGGATTCGATCCCGGATCAATTGATTGAGCGCTTTTGCTCCCTGTTGATACACCACAGCATCGTGAATATCAATGGAAGGATCCAAATCGATTTCCGGCTTGATGACATGAAGGAACGAATGCGGATGTCCTTTGGCCTTTTCACGTGCCTCATTTGAATTCAGTACATCATAAGGAGGAGAGGCCACTTCATTTGCCATTTCCGGTACAGGACGTAACCCTTTAAAAGGTTTCACTTGCAGCATAATTACTTCTTTTCAGTGCTTTTGGGTTTCGCTTTTGGCTTGCCTGCCGTTTTTTTTGCGGCAACGGTTTTGGCCGGTTTCTTGGCCGACTTTTGTGCAGGCGCTTTTTTCTCGGCTGCTTTTTTGTCAGTTACTTTTTTTTCAGTTACTTTTTTCCCTTGTTCTTTCATTTCTGTTTTCTTCGGTGTTTCTTTGGCTTCAACCTTCTCGGGAACTTGTTTTGGAGCGACAGGCGGTTTCTCTTTTTCGACCACAGGGGTCACAACTTTTACAATTTTTTTCATCACCGGCTGTTTGAAAGAATGTTTTCTTTTCCTGTCTCTTCTTTGACGTTTAAGTTTGACACGAATTCTTTTTTGCTTGCTTTTACTTCTTGCCATGAATCCTCCAGTATCCGTACGTTGGCAATGGATTTATTGAATGAATTTCTTTCGGAATAACCAAGAAATTGAGATTAAATATATATATTTCATTTCTCAAAATCAAGTGTGAAAGCGAATATAAATAATCTGAAAAATGTCTACTAATTCTATTGTGAGAATGATTGAGTATCATACTGGGAATTTTTACTATTTATTTATTTCCCATTCCTCAATCGGGCCCGGGATTTCTTTAAAAAGAGGATGAATTTCAATTTTCTTTTTATTTTTCAGTGTATTATATTTGCTTGGATCCCTCTCTTTTAGTTTTTTTAATAAATGATTAATTTCAAATTTTATTTGGCCTGACGAAACAGGGATTTGCGATTCTGGTTTTATCGATCCTATTTTGCTGGCATCAAATTTGAAATTTCTGTTTTGGGATTCTTCAAATATCGTGGTTAAATAACAGTTTATTACTTTTATTGGCGAAGGATGGTTTTTAAAACGAATCAGCTGTGGATGATTTTTGTAACCTCTGGTTTTGTTTTGTAAAACCTTTTTTGCCAGAAGCGCTTCCCGCCATAAGGCGATCAGGCCTTTTGTGTCGAGATATTTCGGATGAATTGACCACAGTCTCATTTTACGCTTCTGGAGGTTTATTCAAGATTTTCGCCTCAATGGTCTTCATTTTTAATTGTAGAGCGTTCATGCTCACAGGCGAGCCGCAACCGCTAACTGTCTAAACTTAAAATTTAAGAAAACACCTTTTTCAGGACGAAGCCGCTGCGCGGCGAAGTCCTGTGCAGCATGTGGTTATACAGTGTTTTGTTCAATTGGACCAAATAATTTTATCCTAATATTTCTTGTAATATTGTCAATATATTTAAAGTAAGGTAATGCATTTTGTTATGCATGTGTTACTTGGAATATACCTTGCCCAATAATCATTTCCTCAATTTTTGTCATCATATTTTCTTTTATCTCAATTCCTTTATTGTTTACTTGAGCACTTTGCATAGGTGTTTCAACATTACCAAAGGTCTTTTTTTTATCAGCATGACCATATGCATTTCTAAATTGTTCTCTAATAATATGTAATTGTTTTTTCTCTTCTTTGGTTATTAGCCTTTGAGTACAAGCAGCATTAATGTTTTGTCCTAGATCAGTATTACCATATTTATCACGGCCTTCTTTATAGCGATTAATAAAATAATTGATTGCCCCTTTTGAGTTTTCAGGTCTGCTTTTAACGGGGTGATTAATTATTAAGGCATATTTTAACATACTTTCTAGAAAATGGTTGGTTAATGTCATTACTGCTTGATAAAAACCAAACATATAACAAAGGCAAATTTCATGTCTTAAAGGATCAAGTTCTGGCCATTCATAATGATTATTATATATATTACTAACGTCACTATAATTTGCCTTTAGAATGTTGATTCTATAGTCAGTAATTTCCTTTAATTCACTTTTATGTTTATTTTTTCGGATGCACATTATAAAATATTTACTCTGTATAACGACGGAGCTAAGCTGCGAGGCCAGCTATAATAAACTTAAAATCCTAATGCACTCGCTGGCCGAGTCAGCTTGAGCGACTTGTTATACGACATTATTTATGTTTTGCTCTTTTTATTATGTCTTCAATTAATAATCTTGGAAAAATACTTGCAACAGTTGCCTCATTTTTAATAATATCTTCTTTGCTTAAATAATTAGTAATTTCAAATTTAATTTTCTCTATTGCAGCGATACGGACTGCACCTTCTTCAATAATTTTGTTATTATTTCTTACAAATACCCATAAATAGTATTTAGGGTATGAAACGCCAGATTGGGTTGGCCCTTTCCTTAAAAAATCATAAGTCACTTCAATTTCTTTATTGTTTTTTAATTTAAAATAATTATTCAAATCTCTTTTTAAATAATTTTCAAAATTAATACTATCAGGAACATTAGCATTAATATGCGAAGCCTGAATCTCTAGAAATTGTTGCATAAGAACAGAGTCATTTGCATTTCCAAATAAAATGAGTGGAAAGAATAAAACAGCAAGTAAGGTTAATCTGTTCATTGTGAAAATACCTCCTGATTATTATTGTTTTAAATTATCTCGTATAACGATGCGCATAAGCGCGCTGAAAAACTAAACGAAAACCTGCCTTGAAAAAGTG
>CAZTZL010000124.1:0-6066 GCA_964617625.1 uncultured bacterium | reverse complement strand
GTTTCCGCATCTTCAAATTCGATATACCCGATATCGGGCAGTTCCAGTTCACGCGGGTCGACCATATGTATCGCCACCATGTCGTGCCGCTTGTTGGCAATCCGCATGGCCTGATCATAATCTTTGGACATAAAATCCGAAACGAGAAAAACCACGCTCCGTCTTCGAATCACCCGGCTGAGATATTCCAGCGCCATGCCGATGTTGGTCTTTTTATCTTCCGGTTTAAAATAAAGCAGTTCCCGCAGTACCCTGAGCACATGGCTCTTTCCCTTACGGGGAGCGATGAACTTTTCAACTTTATCCGTAAAGATAATCAGCCCGACTTTATCGTTGTTCTTGATAGCCGAAAATGCCAGAAGCGCGCAGATTTCAATCGCAATTTCACCTTTCATCTGCTCGAACGTGCCGAACTCTCCGGAAGAACTGGCATCCACCATGAGCATCACGGTCAGTTCCCGCTCCTCTTCGAATATTTTGACAAAAGGATGCCCGTAGCGCGCGGTGACATTCCAGTCAATCGTGCGGATGTCATCTCCGATCTGGTATTCCCGGACCTCGGAAAATTCCATTCCCCGGCCTTTGAACACAGAATGGTATTCGCCGGAAAACACGTCGTTCACCAGGCCGCGTGTCGAAATCTCAATCCGCCTGACTTTTTTAAGTATCTCTTTTGGAATCACAATAGTATACGTTTTCTAAATTTGACCTTCAACCCTTTATTACTGTGCACTATATACTATATACTGTATACTGCTTATGGTACTTCAATCTTGTTGAGTATTTTCCGAACAACATCTTCGGCACTGACCTCTTCAGCCTCTGCTTCATAAGTCACAATAACGCGGTGGCGCAGCACATCCATGCCGATAGCCCGGACATCTTCGGGAGTCACGTATCCCCGCTTCTTAAGAAACGCATGGGCCTTGGCCGTTTTTACAAGATAGATTGAAGCTCTCGGCGAAGCGCCGTAGGAAATGAGTTCTTGCAGATCTTCGAGACCGTAGGACTTGGGTTCTCGTGTGGCAAAAACGATATCGACAATGTACTGTTCGATCTTGGGGTCCATATAAATTTCTTCAACCACGTCTCTAGCTTTGATAATATCCTTTGGAGAAACCACAGAGTTGACCGAAGGTTCGGGCCCTTTGGACATCCGCCGCATGATTTCCAGCTCCTCTTCCTGGGAAGGATAGCCGATGGAAAGCTTCAGCATGAATCGGTCGACCTGGGCTTCCGGAAGCGGATAGGTTCCTTCCTGCTCGATGGGGTTCTGTGTAGCAAGCACGAGAAACGGATCATCCAAATGAAAAGTGTTTTCACCTATCGTGACGGTATGTTCCTGCATGGCTTCCAACAGCGCCGACTGGACTTTGGCCGGCGACCGGTTGATTTCATCGGCTAAAATAATATTGGAAAAAATGGGGCCTTTTTTCGTCTGGAATTTTCCGTTCTTCTGATCGTAGATCAGCGTTCCGATCAGATCGGCAGGTAAAAGATCAGGAGTGAATTGTATGCGCTGAAACTTGGTCTGGATTGCCGAAGAGAGTGTCCGGACCGTCATGGTTTTAGCAAGCCCCGGAACGCCTTCCAGAAGCACATGGCCGTTGGACAGCAGGCCGATCAAAAGACGTTCGATCATGTATTTCTGGCCCACAATGACCTTGCCTATCTCGTCCGTAATTTTTTGAACAAAAACACTCTCGTTCTGAATCTTCTTGTGAATGGCTTCAATGCTTTTATCCATCGATCCTCCTTATCAATAGCAAGAAATTACCGAATCGACATTCGGATTTTATGTTAATCGAAATCGTTTCTTCTTTCGTGATTGAGCTTCCTGTTTTTCCAGGATCTCTTTTTTGGCCTGAGCCAGATGGGACTCGAATACCGTTTCCACTGTTGTATAGGCCTCATCCAATTCCGCCTGTGTAGCCTCCTGGCCTGAAAATTTAATAACATCCGCTTTGTTGAGCAGTGCACTGCATTTATGTATTAAATTTTCTTCGGCATGATTTTCTTCCATAATTTTTAACAACCCCTCCGTGGTCGCTTCCAGAGCGGCAATGGAGTACTTCTCCGATAAATATTTACGAAAGAGGTTGGACAAGGAGGCAAACATCTCCCGTTTGTCACTGTTTTTCAGGTCGATAGAATTCTTTAATGTTTCCAAATATTCTTCTTCGAGAATCCAATTCTCGGCCGTTTCATTTTTTATTTGATTCGCTTTCATGCGCCGAAAACGGAACATGAGAATGACGCCGCTTCCCAGAATCAACAAAGCGACAATTAAAGGAATGAAAACAGAAGAATTCTTTCCCTTTTCGGCAACCGGCGCAATGATTTCCACACCGATCCGCTCTGTCTTCAAATGATAGGTTTGGTCTGAGATTCTATCGAGATAGGAAAGAGCAACCGATTCGATATATCCCATTCCGAGTGTCGTTGGCATCAGCGTGTATCGGATTTCTTTTTCTGCTTTCCTCCCGCCTTCGGTTCCGACGACCCTGTTTGAAGAAGCCGTCCCGACGATCTCGAAATTCGACAAAATCGGCTCTTCGATTTCATTGATCTCGATATAATCGATATCGCCTTCCCAGGAAACCCGAACCGTTAAAACAAGCGGGCGATTGAGAGGGACACGTTTGGAATCGACATTAGTCGAAAGAGCCACATCAACCTTTTCGGATGCGCTCTCGCCGAACAGGCGGAACGAAAAGACTGTCAAAAAAATGGCAGTAAAAAAACAGATAAAAAATGGAATTTGTGACTTTGATTTCATATCACTCCTCGTCCTCAATAGTCATTAATACTTATTTACAACCAAAAGGTTCCAGGGTGAAAGAAAAATATTTTAAAAAATATCGATAAAAAAACCGAGGAGTTAAGGATACCGTCTTGTCTTCACTGGCCTCGGTTTTATCATATAAACAAATAATTTTGAATACTCACTTCTTCTTTTTCTTTGTACCCGTCTCCTCGATCTTCAAAATATCATTGATATCCTTACCCAGATTTTCCAGTTCCCATTTCACAGACGCGGCAAGTTCATGATCCCCGTACTTTTCAAGAAATAAATTGTAGGCTTCGCGCGCCTTCGACGTATCTACCTGATTGTTGGCATAGACGAATCCAATCATGAATTGAGCCTGCGGTCCGTATTTCGACTCGGGATATTCCTTTACGACCATTTCAAAATTCTTTACAGCCTCGGGGAAATCTTGTATGCCGTTGGTATAGGTAAAGCCGGCTCTGTAAAGCGCTTCGGCCCGAAGAGGACTTTTCGTATAAAGCTTCGCCAGTTTTTCATAGTTAGCCACTGCATCTTTGAATTTCGCTTTCTCCTCTAACTCTTTCCCTTTCTTCAATAACGTTTGATCGGGCATAGAATTGCATCCAATAAAGAATGTCAAAATGAGCATTGATGACAACAGGAATGCAAGAACCTTTTTCATAAGTGACTCCTCTCTTGAGCTGACCACATTGATAACGGCTTGAAATTTATGTACTTTTTATCTTAAAATCAAGATTTTTTTCCTTCATGACGACAAGAATTTGGTCGTCTTTTTTGAACTTCCCCTGAAGGATTTGATTCGCCAGCGGATTGACAACCAATTTCTGCAGAATCCGCTTGACGGGTCTCGCCCCGAATGCCGGATCATAACCTGTCTGCGCAAGAAAGGAGCGCGCTTCCGGTGCAAGCTGAATGACAATGCCCTGTTTTTCCAATTTTCTACTAATCGGATCGAACTGAAGTTCCACGATTTTTTCGATTTCTTCCCGGTTCAATGGATGGAAAACTACGATCTCATCGATGCGATTCAAAAATTCTGGCCGGAAAGACTGCTTGAGAAGCTTCTCGATTTCTTCCTTGATTTCGGAATAGAGAGCATCCCGGTTCGTATCGTGAATTTCTTTGGAGCGTTCCATGATAAACGGCGCACCGATATTGGAAGTCATAATAATGATTGTATTTTTAAAATTCACGGTTCTCCCCTGATTGTCGGTCAGCCGTCCTTCATCCAGAACCTGAAGGAGAACATTGAACACTTCGGGATGAGCCTTCTCGATTTCATCAAGCAAAACCACAGAATAGGGTTTCCGCCGGATCGATTCGGTCAGCTGTCCTCCTTCTTCGTAACCAACATAACCGGGAGGCGCGCCGATCAGTCTCGAAACCGAATGCCGTTCCATATATTCGGACATATCGATCCGGATCATGGCATGTTCGTCATCAAAGAGAAATTCGGCCAGCGACCGCGCCAGCTCTGTTTTCCCGACGCCGGTCGTGCCCAGAAAGATAAACGATCCGATGGGCCTTGCTTCCTCCTGAAGCCCGGCCCTTGCCCGCCGGATGGCATTGGAAACGGCTTCCACGGCTTCATCCTGGCCCACAACCCTTTGTTTGATGCGTTCCTCCATATGGACAAGTTTCTCCCGCTCGCTCTCCAGCATGCGGGACACCGGAATGCCTGTCCATTTTGAAACGACTTCTGCTATATCCTCCTCATCCACTTCCTCTTTCAACATTTTCCGGTCTTTTTGAAGCGAGACAAGCTCCTTGTTGGTCTTGTCCAATTCTTTCTGCAGGTCCGGTAAACGTCCGTACTTTAATTCGGCAGCGCGGGAAAGATTCCCTTCTCTTTCAACTTTAGATATCTCGCCTTTGATCTGTTCTGTTTCTTCTTTCAATTTTCGGATGCGATCGATGGTCTCTTTTTCCAGCTTCCAGTGAGCACGCAGTTCGCTGGCTTGTTCCTGAAGATTCGCCAGCTCTTCCTGAATCTTTTTCAACCGGTTTTTCGAGCGCTCGTCCTTTTCCTTTTTGACAGCTTCTCTCTCGATTTCAATCTGCTTGATCCTCCGTTCGATTTCATCCAATTCTTCCGGCATGGAATCGATTTCGATGCGGAGCTTGGAAGCAGCCTCATCAATCAAATCAATGGCTTTATCGGGAAGAAACCGGTCGCTGATATAACGGTGCGACAACACGGCCGCGTCCACCAGAGCGCTGTCCTGAATGCGGACACCGTGATGCACCTCGTAACGTTCTTTCAATCCTCTGAGAATGGAAATGGTGTCCTCGACAGACGGCTCTCCGACCAGCACGGGCTGAAAACGCCTTTCGAGCGCTGCATCTTTTTCAATGTGCTTTCTGTATTCATCGAGCGTCGTGGCGCCGATACAGCGCAACTCCCCGCGGGCCAGAGCAGGTTTCAGCATATTGGAGGCATTCATCGCTCCCTCTGCAGATCCTGCTCCCACAAGAGTATGCAGTTCATCGATGAAAAGAATAATCTGTCCGTCGGCTTCCTGAACTTCACGAAGAACCGCTTTCATGCGTTCTTCAAATTCGCCCCGGAATTTGGCCCCGGCAATCAGGGCGCCCATATCGAGCGCAACGATCTGTTTGGTTTTGAGATTTTCGGGAACGTCACCGGATACGATGCGGTGGGCCAGTCCTTCGGCGATGGCGGTCTTCCCGACACCCGGTTCGCCGATCAGCACGGGATTGTTCTTCGTCCTGCGGGAAAGCACCTGAAGCACCCGCCGGATCTCATCGTCCCGGCCGATCACAGGATCGAGCTTGTTCTTTCTCGCCAGCTCGTTGAGATCGCGCCCGTACCGTTTTAAGGCCTGATATTTTTCCTCCGGATTTTGATCCGTGACCCGCTGCGATCCCCGGATTTCCTGCAGAACCTTCAGAAGGACATCTCTTGTCAGCCCTGCATTTCGGAGCAGTTCCCCGGCTTTGGATTTCGCCTCGGAAAGCGCCAGCATCAGATGTTCGATGCTGACATATTCGTCCTTGAGCTGATGGGATTCCTTAAAACTATTTTCAAGGAGACTGTTCAGTTCCTGTGAAAGATAAACCTGGCCGATGCCTCCGGTCACTTTTGGTAAACGGTCGATTTCTTTCCGGACGGAAGCTTCAATTTCGGCAGCGGCTACACCAGTTTTTTTCAGGACAGAAACAGTGAGTCCTTCGCGGTCTTCCAAAAGTCCGAGAAGAAGATGCTCGGGTTCGATCTGCTGTTGTCCCGAATCCCCGGCGATTCTCTGCGCCCG
>CAZTZL010000123.1:0-6527 GCA_964617625.1 uncultured bacterium | reverse complement strand
TTCGATTCGCACTTTGATTTAACCCTAAATATTTCTTGACATTGGACCAAGTGTGTATTATCTTAAATCCGATTCTCAATGAAATAATATTCGATGGGGGAGGCAGGAATGGCCGAAATTACATATACCGAACTCGTAATTACCTGTGAAGCCTGTGAAACCGTTAAAAAATTCAACGTCAGGAATTACGACGAGTGTCTGAAAATATTTAAGAAATACCATTGCCCGAACGGCTGCGGCAGAAACCTCTACAGTTTTTTTACTATCGGCCGGTTAAAACAAAAGAAGCTGGTGGAAATTTAATAGCTTGACAAATTTTAAAATTTTATTAAATTGATTCTGTGAAAATTTTTTTTGTTCTTTCTCTCTTGGTCATTTGGTACATTCTTTTTAGAACTGCAAAAACAAGGACCGGTGTTTTTCGTCAAAAAAGAAATACCATATTAAAAAGACTGCGGCGATAAGATTAATTAAGCGGGAATAGCTCAGTTGGTAGAGCGTCACGTTGCCAACGTGAATGTCGCGAGTTCGAATCTCGTTTCCCGCTCTTTCTTTGGCGGCGTAGCCAAGTGGCTAAGGCAGAGGTCTGCAAAACCTTTATTCAGCGGTTCAAATCCGCTCGCCGCCTCTTCTCCAGTGCCGGGATGGCGGAACAGGTAGACGCAAGGGACTTAAAATCCCTTGTCCCTTTGGGACGTGCCGGTTCGATTCCGGCTCCCGGTACTCATATTAAAGGATGACTGGCACCCACCAAAAGGTGGGTTTTTCATTTCAATGGATATCCAAAATCAATGACAAATACAATCACTCAACCCATCCATGCAGTGATATTCGATATGGACGGCGTGCTCGTGGACAGCGAATTTTTACACATCAAAGCGGAAAAAAAAACATTCTCTCCCTATGGCATCGAACTTTCAAAAGAAGAAATCAATACTTATATGGGAATGGGTGTCAAAATGATGTTAAAATCCCTTATTCAAAAATATTCGCTGCCGCTCACCAGGGAAGCCCTGTACTGTATCCATGAAAAAAATTTATCTGAAATATTTCAGGAAGAACTGAAAATGATGCCGGGGGTAACGGAAATTATCAGTTATCTGAAGAACCGAAAAATAAAACTGGCAGTGGCTTCGAGTTCAAGCCTCTATCTCATCAACCTGATTTTACAAAAAATGCATCTAAAATCAATATTTGATGTGGTCCTTAGCGGAGAGGAAGTCGCAAACGGCAAACCGTTTCCCGATATTTTTATAAAGACTGCCGAACTGCTAAACGTTCAGCCGGACCGTTGCGTGGTAATCGAAGATTCAAAAAATGGAGTCACTGCAGCTAAAAATGCGGGCATGCTTTGTATCGGGTTTAAAAGCCCCAATAGTAAAAATCAGGACATCAACCGGTCCGATTATATTGTGGCCGATCTCATCAAAATAAAAGAGTTGCTTCCTGTATAAAGACTCATTAAAGGAGCAAGCAATGGATCTGATAAAACAATTCGAATCTGTTTTTCAATGCCGGCCCGTACTGAAATCGAAAGCTCCGGGACGTGTCAATCTCATCGGTGAGCACACCGATTACAATGACGGGTTCGTCCTCCCCATTGCGATTGAACACACTGTGACAGTTTTGGCCTCTCCGCGAACCGATCACGAATTCCATCTGTATTCGGCGGATTTTAATGAAAGTGCTTCCTTTTCGATTTCGGAACAAATTGAAAAAGACAAAGAACATCCCTGGAGCAATTACCAGCGCGGCGTTGTGGACCAATTTCAAAAACGGGGCGAAAAATTGAATGGCGCGAATCTGCTCATTCAGGGAAACGTGCCCATTGCTTCGGGATTGAGTTCCTCGGCTGCTGTTGAAGTCGCTGCTGCCATGGCAATAAAAAATCTCGACCGGATCGAGATTTCAGATATTGATTTAATCAAATTGTGTCAGTCCTCGGAAAACGAATTTGTCGGTATGAAGTGCGGCATCATGGATCAATTTATCTCCCGCATGGGTCAAACAGGCAAAGCGCTTTTTCTCGATTGCCGGAGCCTGAATTATGAGTTGATTCCGTTTCCTGCCGGGTATTATACCGTGGTGATTCTGAACACCAGAATGAAACGGGAACTCACCGGTTCCGAATACAACGAAAGAAGAAGTGAGTGCGAGGAAGGGGTTCGGCTGCTTAAAAAGTTTATACCCGGCATCTGCGCGCTGCGGGATGTCTCCGTCTCCGGTTTTCAGAAACACAAATCCGAACTTCCCGAGATGACCCGAATGCGCTCGGAACATGTGATTTATGAAAACGAGCGGGTCTGTCAATTCGTGGAAGCCATGAAGCAGAATAAACCTGAAAAAATGGGTGCGCTTCTGCATGACTCCCACGTAAGTCTGCGCGATCTTTACGAAGTGAGTTGTGATGAACTGGATATAATGGTCGATATTGCCATGAATGTCGAGGGTGTGATCGGAGCCCGTATGACCGGGGCCGGATTCGGGGGATGTGCCGTTGCCGTAGTGCGCAATGGATTCGAGGAAAAATTGAAGCAAACTGTTCTGGAGAAATATCCCCAAAAAACAAAGATCGAACCGGAAGTATACATCTCTTCCCCATCCGAAGGCGCAACAGTTCAATATCTTTGAATCTGATAAAGCTTTTGCATATTTTCACTATAACTCATAAATATTTTGGAAATTTGGGAATTGGATCTTTTTGGGAATTTGGATTTTGACATTTGGAATTTAAATCATTGATCCGTTAGATTTCTGCCAAAGTTTCGTTTAATAAATTGGGTTGCCATCATGAAAATTATTCAACTACCCGTTAAAGAAATCCTTGAGGATTTCTTTTTTTCTTTTGCATCCGTCCGGGATATCACACCGCTTAAAAAATCGATTGAAACCTCAGGTATCCGAACACCCTTACACATCCGGACAAAAAACGGCAAATACCAGCTTGTTTCGGGATTTTCAAGATACCGGGCAGCCAGAGAATTACAGATCAAAGAAATCCCTGCCGTATCAATTGACAAAAACATTTCACTAAAAGAAACATTACGTGATATTCTGTTGGAACATCTCGTCTCGGCGTCATTGAACCTCATCGAGAAAGGAAGGGTCCTTTCCATTCTTGAATCTGTAAAAATCTCTCGGGAATCCATGGTAAGAATTTTTCTTCCTCTTCTCGAAATTCCCAATGACCCGGATCTTCTTAAAAAAATTAAAAACTTGTTGGCCTGGCCATCGAAGATGCAGCGCTACATCGAAACATTCGGTCTTTCACTCAAGCAAACAGACGCATTCCGGGCGTTTTCTGACAAAGAACAAATTCTTCTCGCAGAGTTGGGATCACAGCTCCAGGTCCGCAGTGTGGAACTTTCGGAAATCGCTAAAATGCTTCATGAAATTTCAAAAAAAGATGAAACGAATGTGTTCTCAATCTATCGAAATCTGGATATTAAAAAAATGATTAACAACGAAAATTGGACACGGTCTCAAAAAATTTCAAGGATCAGAGAACTTCTCCACGAAAAAAGATATCCGAGCCTGCATACCTGGAACAGCGATCTGCAGAATCTGAAAAAATCATTAAAATTTCCGGAGAAGATTTATTTGCAGTGGGACTGTTCTCTCGAACGTCCAGGAATCGACCTTCGGTGCCGGATTCAATCGATCGAAGATATCCGGACAATCATTGAGGTCCTTTCTAAAAAAGAAAATCAGGAAAATATAACACGAATGCTAAAAATCGTTTGACATGATTGACTTCATCAAACACATCTGGATCGATCATCGGGCACTCGATTATCCTTTGACAAAAGATATTCTTGAAAAAGGATCGGAAATTCGGCAGGAAATAATCGAGGACGAGGAGGCCTTTCGTCGTTTTCAGAAACTGACATTGAGCCGGGGCAAGAAAATTCTCTATCTCACACTGCAGAGGGGAGAAATGGTGAAACCTTGTCCGGGTACTTCACTTCCCTATCTCTGCTGTAAATACACTGTGATCAATCAGACAACCCACTGTCCTATGGACTGCACCTATTGTATATTACAGGAATATCTCGATACCCCGGTCATTGTGATCTATGTCAATCTTCCTGATATTTTTGGACAGATCGATGCGCTGTTGAAAAACCAGCCTAAACGGTTTTTCCGCATCGGTACCGGAGAACTGACAGACAGCCTGGCGCTGGACCATTTGACTAAACTCTCGAAGCACTTGATCAGATATTTTTCAACTCAAAAAAACGCACTTTTGGAATTGAAGACAAAAACCGATAATATATCAAAGCTTCTGACACTGCCGCACAAGAACACTGTAATCTCCTGGTCGTTGAATCCGCAGGAAATCGCAGACCAGGAAGAATTCCTCTCGGCATCGATCGGGGAACGTTTGACGGCTGCCCGAAAGTGCATGGAAGCAGGATATTTTCTCGGATTTCATTTTGATCCCATCCTGCACGTCTCGAACTGGGAGGGCTTGTACCGGAACCTGATTGACCGGCTCTTTTCTTGTGTCGATGGATCCAGAATTATCTGGATCAGTCTGGGAAGCCTGCGGTATCCCCCTTCGCTTATGGAGACAATGCAGGAACGGTTTCCCAAAAGCCGTATCATCTACGAAGAAATGATCAAAGGCCTGGACGGCAAAATGCGATACCCGAAACCGATGCGGATTGAAATGTATAAGAAAATAGTTCAATGGCTGAATGAAAAAGATCCTGATCTTTTCATTTATTTCTGTATGGAATCATCCGACGTATGGGACAAAGTCACGGGAGCATATCCAGAATCGAACGAAGAACTCGATTTCTGGTTTGCCCGAAATATCTGGCATAAATTCCCCGAATTGGAAATGATTCAACCGCAAAGGGAACATTATTTAAAATAAACCTTTCAGAAATGATATTATTACTTATCATTGAATATTAAAACAGAATATTCCATTTACGAAGAAAGAAATTGCTTTTTCTGAATTTTCTTATTAAATTATTTTTTTAAATTAAAAACCGATCTGTTTCAAAATAAACCTGTTAATCATAATAAATGGAGATGCGCAATGAGCAATTATGTCGAAGAATTGATTGCCAAGGTTGAAGCCAAAAATCCAAGCCAACCGGAATTTATTCAGGCAGTAAGGGAAGTTGCTGAATCAGTAACACTGGTTTACGATAAGTATCCAGAGTACCGAAATGCAAAAATTTTCGAACGGATCATCGAACCCGAACGTGTCATCATGTTCAGAGTTTCCTGGATGGACGACCGGAACGAAATTCAAATCAATCGTGGTTTCCGCATCCAAATGAACAGTGCAATCGGCCCGTACAAAGGTGGATTAAGACTTCATCCGTCAGTCAATCTGGGCATTTTAAAATTCCTGGCATTTGAGCAGGTATTTAAAAATAGTTTGACTTCACTTCCAATAGGAGGCGGAAAAGGCGGTTCCGATTTCGATCCGAAAGGCAAAAGCGATAATGAAGTGATGCGTTTTTGCCAGAGTTTTATGAACGAACTTTTTCGCCACATCGGCCCGAATACCGATGTACCAGCAGGCGATATCGGTGTCGGCGGTCGGGAGATCGGTTTTTTATTCGGTCAATATAAAAAACTCAGAAACGAATTTACAGGTGTTTTGACCGGCAAAGGATTAAAATGGGGCGGCTCGCTTATACGGCCTGAAGCGACTGGATATGGAGCCGTTTATCTGGCTGCCGAAATGCTCACCACCCGCAACAAAACAATGGAAAACAAAACATGCCTGGTATCTGGCTCAGGTAATGTCGCCCAGTATACCATCGAGAAAATACTTGATCTCGGTGGAAAGGCTGTCACAGTCTCGGATTCCGGCGGATATATTTACGATGAAGAGGGCATCGATCGTGACAAACTCAAATACATCATGGAACTGAAAAATGTAAAACGGGGAAGAATCAAGGAGTATGCAGAAAAATATAAAAACGCCGTCTACACACCTGCCGATTCGACTCTCGATTATAATCCTTTATGGAACCACAAAGCAGACTGCGCATTCCCAAGCGCCACGCAGAATGAAATCAATGCCAAGGATGCAAAAAATCTGCTGAACAATAGTGTATTCGTAGTGAGTGAGGGCGCCAACATGCCGACCACCTATGATGGTGTCAAACTTTTTCTTGATGCCGGCATTCTGTATGCACCAGGCAAAGCAGCCAATGCCGGCGGCGTAGCCGTTTCGGGATTGGAAATGTCTCAAAACAGCATGCGGCTTCCATGGACAAGAGAAGAAGTAGACGAACGCCTGCACCTGATCATGAAAAATATTCATAAAACCTGCAAGGAAACCGCTGAACAGTTCGGCACTCCGGGCAACTACGTCAACGGAGCCAACATTGGCGGATTCATGAAAGTTGCGGATGCCATGATGGATCAGGGATTGATATAACAAAAACAATCTTGTTTCATTCCTTTTTGATAAAACGGAACGTTATTCACGTTCCGTTTTTATTTCCTTCCAAAAGAATGAGGATGCAATTTTAACTCTTGATATTCAAAAGATG
>CAZTZL010000122.1:3824-6534 GCA_964617625.1 uncultured bacterium | reverse complement strand
CTGCGCCTCGGCAAAATGCCCGATGCGGCATTTGGCCATCACGGGAATGGTGACCGCTTTCATGATTTCACGGATCACACCGGGATTGGACATCCGTGCCACTCCGCCATGCGCGCGGATATCCGCAGGAATTCTCTCAAGGGCCATCACCGAAACGGCACCCGCATCTTCGGCAATCTTGGCCTGATCGGCCGTCGTCACATCCATGATGACGCCACCCTTCAGCATTTCCGCCAAACCCACCTTGAGTTTGTACTGCTTGTCCATCTTGAACAGATCCATTGAAGCTCGCCTCCTCGGAAGTAAAATATGAATTGAAGCTCCCCGCCGTAAGCAGCGGAGAATCTTCATCTGTAATAAATAGTTATTATATTCGCTCGCTTACTCCGAGGCAAGCCTCGGAGAATGCGCTCGCTGATCAGATTCAAATAACTATTGAATTTACAAAACTTTTAAAACAGGATCAAGCTGTTTAAAAAGAAAATCTCCAAATGGAAGAGAATATTGAATTGGATATTAATCAGAGTGATGATCTGATATGAATATATGTTATCGGTGAAAACAATACTGAGGGATCAATATACAGGCAGATCCGGATGTTTCTTTGCTTCTTCGATGATTGGCCCCCTGACGATAAAACCGAGCGCAAGGCCGCTCCCTCTTACAGTAAGAAGTTGGGCTCCTATTCTGATACTGTAATGTCGTAAAGTATTCTCCGGGACAAAAATACATTGATCCTGAATCGTAATCCAGCAAAAAATTCTGGAATGGATTTCAACGAATTGTCCTTCGGGTATTTTAAAGCCGGACAATTCCGGTCGTGCTGATATCATTTTAAAAATCGGAGAAGAGCCCAGTAATTTCGATGTCGTCAATCCGAATCCGCCGGAGGTCTTACTGCCGGAAAAAAGAAATGCTTTGTCTTCTTCAATAAATTTGTACTCTGCAAATGCATCCGGGGGAATGGCAATTTTACCATCACTGCCCACTTTCGACCATCCGAATGTATGCTTTCCACCCTTTACCAGCTGAGGCATCGATCAACTCCTTATCGATATAAATCAATGAATGAACATTATTCATTACTATTTCCCCATGGAATCGGAATACCAGCATTTCTCAGTTTTTCTTCGAACTCTTCTCTTTCATAATTGCGCTTTGGACGGTCCGCTCTTTGTGATACCCATCCGAATTCTTCGGCAAGCTGAATCGCTTTTTCCGAATTCCCGGAAGCCATTTCCCTGATAATATTCAATTCATTAGCAGTAAATGTCACCGCGTTAAACCAGTAATCCATAAACGCTTCCCACGTGATCGGACACCACCGGCTGACGACTTCCTGACCGATGGTTTGCGCATAACTGCGTATTTCCAGTTGCGTGTTGTGCTGCATCCGAAGTTCAAGAAAATGAAGCAGATTATGAAGATCGATTTTCCAATAGGCTTCGGTATAAGTGGACAATGGCAGGTCTTTTCTGGCCTGCTCCCTGGCAATTCCTTTTTCAATCCGTTCGTTGTAGACCGCTCTGGCTTTTTCCTGAATCTCGGCTTCTTTCCGAGACAGTTCCTCACCGGCTTTGGGATCCAGAAATTCCTCGCTCCCCTGCCGGTTCTTTGTGGACTGCATCCGCCACTGTTCATGATTGGTGGTTTGACAGGCATCGATGGCAATCGAGTATCGTGTGGAGTATTCATTGACATTGGCGGTCCGGTGCCGAATCCACTGCCGCCAGCTGTCCATGGGAATGCGGACATGAAACATGATTTCGCACATCTCGAAAGGGGACGTATGTTTGTGGCGCATCAGATAACGGATCAATCCGCGGTCTTCGTGAACCTGGGAGGTTCCTTTGCCATAGGAAACGCGCGCCGCCTGTGCAATCGAACTGTCCGATCCCATATATTCAATGACCCGGACAAAGCCGTCATCGAGGACTTTAAACGGCTTGCCGAGGATTTCATCCAAAGCTTTAACCTGTTTTCGCTGCAGAGATTCAAATTCGTGGTTCATGAA
The DNA here is from genome assembly GCA_964617625.1 of uncultured bacterium. Classification (GTDB taxonomy): domain Bacteria; phylum Zhuqueibacterota; class QNDG01; order QNDG01; family DSAB01; genus CAZTZL01. The sequence continues at coordinate 4,520 of CAZTZL010000122.1, read as the reverse complement.
CCGTCCTTTGTTTTATATTTCGCAATGTCTCGGATTTCATCCTAAATATAGAAGAAACTGTTTAAGATGCAAGAACAAATCCATAAAAAAAGCCGTAATAATCGATTCTTGAAATTATTACAGCCGTTATCAACTTTACAGATAGATGATGTAAAAAACAACTTGATAAACGGATCTTTCTCTCTATAAAACATCCGTGATTGTACAATAGATCAACGGCATATTTTCAGTATTCGAAGTTGAATCCCTGAATTTCCGGATTTCAGCTTGATCCGCATTTCTTAACAAAACAGGGAGCGCATCTTTGATTTCATTTGAAAAATCCGTTGCGATAGAATATCTGCCCGGGATGGCCTTCTTTTGATCCCAGCGGAAATGGTGATTGTTCCCTTCCAATCCCAGAGAAGCCGTGCACCTTTCCATATCCATCCATAATGGACCATTGGGTAAATCGGATTCTGTCCGACCCGGAATACTTTCGCTTTCATCATTCTGGTTCGGATGATGCCGAACAACAATTCTGACCCGATGGCCGGTTGAACTGCCTCCGAATGCAAATCCGAAGAATACAATAAACAGAAAACCGCACACAATGGCAGCGATTCTTCTCATCCTTTCCCCTCTGAATTGGCTTTTCCTTGAACCTCTGGTGGTGTCATAACTTTAACAATTATGACGAAAAAGTCAAGAAAAAAA
>CAZTZL010000122.1:0-3724 GCA_964617625.1 uncultured bacterium | reverse complement strand
CGGGCCGTCTTTTGAATGGATTGAACAGACAGTTTATCAACAAGTTTCGGAAATTTCAATATAACACGCGGATCCCGTTTTGTGAAATAATAACGGTTAAGCGTATTCAGCCAAAATCCGTTTTCCTTCAGACTTTTTTCGTACTGCCTGATCTGCATTTCATGCACTTTTTCAATATCACTTAATTTGGGTCCAAATGTTTTCAGGCTGTCTATTTGCAGAAAAACCGTCTGCGTCATTTCATTGACCCGTTCCGGAGAACACCCGAATGAAATGTGAATATTGTACTCTTCTCTTGGATAGAGGGAAACCGAACCGGACACACCGACCGAATAGGTGCCGCCCATATCTTCACGGAGAATTTCTCTGAGTTTGATCTTCATAACACTCGTCATCGAATTCAACAGATAATCATTTTCACGTGTCCACTTGCAGGGCCCCGTAAAAATAATTTCCACCCGGCTTTTCGGTTCGATCCCTTTTCGGACCTCTTTTTGAATCACGCCGACAGGCGGATGAATACCGGGATCTTTCCACGTCTCTTTTCCGGGCAAAGAAGGCAGTCCGCCAAGATAGAGTTCGACGAGCGGTTTGATAGAATCCGGATCGAAATTCCCCACGAATACAAAGACAAAATCGCCTGTATCCGCGAACCGTTCCCGGTAAATTTTAAATATGGATTCGAAATTCATTTCATCCAACAATGCTTTTGTCAGGGGGCGTGACCGCGGATGATGCTGGGCCATCGTCACATCGATGGTATCGCTGTAAGCCGATTCGGGCTGTGCATTTCGATTTTCGACATACGCCTGAAGCCGCGACTTATAGGATGCGAAAGCCGTACTGTCTTCTCTCGGAGAGGTGACGTAACAATAGATCAGTTGAAAAAGCGTTTCAATATCTTTGGGAGAGGCATTTCCTGAAAGGCCTTCGGTGAGCGTGCCGATAAACGGAGAGACCTGAACCATTTTATCCGCTAACAGTTTTTCCAGTTCGACCTTGCTGAAACCATCGACACCACTTGTCTGAATAATGCTCGTTGCCGTAATGGCCGAAATATAATCCGCATTGTCCACCAGAGAATTACCGCCGGGGCTGAATGAAGTAAAAAGAATCTCATCATTTTTAAAATCGGTCGGCTTGAGTACGACCTTGATGCCGTTGGACAAAGTCCACTCGGTAATGCCGAGATCTTCGATCTTTTTGACCTTGACGATCTTCCCGGGTTTTGGAGGATCTGAAATGAGGGGCCGGTCTGATACCTGATCGACATACGGGGAAATCTCTTCCTGTTGAACCTGTTGAAAAACAGCAAGCAGTTCTGCTTCATCGGGGACTTTGAGATCCGGCTTTTCCGGCGCGTTAACCAGGATGACCCGGTTCTTGTCGAGTATCCATTGGCCGATCAGTCCGTTGATTTCATTTAGTGTGATGCCCGGCATGAGCTGCTGCTGCAGGGCATATTCATACGCAATGCCGGGAATGGGTTCTCCTGTCAAGAAATTTCTGATATACTCGGCCGCATAGCTGCCGGATTCGGTCTTGTCCCTTTCCTCAAACGCCTTTTCAGTATAGCGCAGTGTCGCTTTTTTGGCCCGGTCGAGTTCGCTCTGTGTAAATCCGTATCGTTGAACCCTTCCCGCTTCTTCCAGCAACGATTTTAGACCCGTATCAATTCCCTGTTCTTTCACAGCGGCGCTCAAATAATAAACCCCTTTGGATCGCAGAAAACTGCCCTTGCCCGCAATCGCATAGATGAACGGCGGGTCCGCTTTTCGCGCGAGCTCATCGAGACGCTGATTCATCATGTAATCGTGGAGGTTTTCCATGATCATGCGCCGGTAATCCCCTATTGTGTTTTCCGGTTGAAGTTCGGTTTTGTAATACACACTTACTTCTGTGCCCGACGCTTCGGGATCCGTGGCAATGGCAAAGAGCGTCTCCTTATGATCCGGTATGGGGAAAATCTGGCGTTCGCGCGGACTTTCAGGATCCGGAATTTGTGCGAAGTGGGTTTCGATGAGTGCTTTGATCCTTTCCGCATCGAAATCTCCGACAGCGACCACCGCCATCAGATCGGGCCTGTACCAGTCTTTGTAGAACCGGGTCAGAGTTTTATAGTGACAGGTATCGACGGTCTCGACTTTCCCGATGGGCAGTCTTCCCGCATACCGGGAACCCTGTAGTAAAATCGGAAATTGTTTATCCTGCATCCGGGCGTCGGCGCCCCGGCCGAGCCGCCACTCTTCCGTGATCACGCCCCGTTCCTTGTCGATTTCTTCCGGTTCGTAGCTGACCAGATGCGCCCAGTCTTCCAGGATCTGAAAGGCCTTTCCCAGAATTTCGGCGCTGTCCGTGGGCACTTCCAGCATGTAAATGGTTTCATCGAACGAAGTATAGGCATTGATCTCCGGGCCGAATTTCATGCCGATCGATTCGAGATAGTTGACCAGTTCCTGTTTGGCAAAGTGTTCTGTCCCGTTGAACGCCATGTGCTCGCAGAAATGGGCCAGCCCCTGCTGGTCGTCATCCTCAAGAACAGAACCGGCATTGACGGCCAGACGCAGTTCGGCGCGGTTCTCCGGTTTTCTGTTAACTTTGATGTAATAGTGCAATCCATTCTCGAACTGTCCGTAAATAATGCTCGAATCAATGGGAACCGCTGCGCCCAGATCGACCGGACCCTCCGCCGGTTCGGATTGCGAATAGGCGGCATTGAAAAGAGAGAATGAGCAAATAAAAAGAAAAATGAGGATTAAAACTTTTTTCATGAGACTTCTCCTTGGATCAATCAACGATATTTAATTTTACGGTATGAATACAAATTGGTTCTTCTAAAATTAAGCTAAATATTTTTTTCAACAACATCAAGGCAAAAAATTCGATATCATTTATTTATATCCCGTATTTTTGATTATAAAAATTATTATTGAAATTCGCATGTTTTCATTGTATATTTAATCATTCTTTACACATCCGATATCAGGACAATCATCTGCAACACCATTTGCGCTGCTATAAATTTTCATACAATGATGGATTGGGAGGAGGTAAAAAGTCCGGCAGATTGATGATGAAAAAAAACCGTTATTAATACGTTCGGGAAAAACAATCAGACCCGGTCAGCCAGGTACGAAAAAATGGATCGAGCAATATGGAGAAAAACTGGTCTGTGTACGGTACCGATATGATTTTCAAAGAAAAATGAAATTAAAAACAGTCGAACTGATTGTGGAAGAAAATCCCTGGGATCTGAACAAAGACCGAATAACTGCCAATAAATTGGTTGGCGTAAAAGTAAGATATGGTGAAATTCAAACAGGAAGACTTGTGCGATCTGCCGGAGGCAAATGGAACCGGGCAAGAAAATTATGGGAACTCCCCTACCGCGAAGCCATAGCGCTTGGTTTGGAAAAAAGAATTGTGATGTAGTAAGAAAATGTCTAAATACAGGAAAATTCATTCCCGAGACCTAACGATAAAAATGTCTAATAGAAGAAAAACATTTTTCCTTATATTAGGAAAAAATATGGTTTTTCCTTTATGTGGACATATTTTTCCTTTTATTGGACATATAATTGTGTTAGAGAATGGTAGATAAACTTAGGTTAGCTTTTAAGAGAATACAATGAAAAAAGTACGATACATATTACTGTTTACGATTCTAGTAATTATTACAACCGTTTTTTCATGCTCTTTTTCATGGATTGCTTCGTCATCACGC
>CAZTZL010000121.1:0-6598 GCA_964617625.1 uncultured bacterium | reverse complement strand
TTATTTATCGGAGGTTTGAATGGAAATCTATGTTGGCAATGTTCATAAGAATGTAACGAAGGAAGAGTTACAGGCCAAATTTGAAAAATATGGCCAGGTAGCTAGTGTCAAGTTGAAAAAGGATCTTTTTACAGGCGAGAACAAGGGATACGCGTTCGTGCTGATGCCTGCGCAGTCCGAGGCCGAAAAAGCGATCAAGGAACTGAATGGTAAAAAACTGCACGGCAGGGAGATGAAAGTGACGGCAGGGCGATCCCAGGAACGTGACTGGAACAAAGGTGCAAAAAAAGGAAAACCTTTTTAAACAGATCAGGCATGGAGGACTCATGAATTTTTTCGGATTTTTGGTATTGCTTGTTGTTGCTGCATTTTGCGGATCCATTGGCGCCGCGCTTGCCGGATATTCGGGACGGGGTTGTCTGACGAGTATCATTCTTGGTTTTATCGGCGCCCTCATCGGCACGTGGTTCAGCAAGATACTCGGCATCGGAGATTTTTTGTACTACCATTCCATTCCCATTTTCTGGTCGATTGTCGGTTCGACAATTTTTGTAGCGGTTGTATCTCTTTTGACTGGAAATCGAAGAAGGAAAAAATCCTAAATAATTTATACAAAAGAAATAACAAATATCAAAATCCAAATGACAAATCAATGTCAAATCACAAAATACAAATGAATATTCTTGATATTTGACATTAGTGCTTGATTTGGATTTTATCATTTGAAATTTCAAATTGTATTACCTGTTTTGATTTTTAGAAGTTTGAATAGTTAGGAGGAAAAAGATGACACAGAGTTTGATTGAACGTTTCTACCGTTATGTAAAAATTGATACGCAATCTCAGGAAGATGTTCTGGATCGATATCCGAGTACTGAAAAACAGAAGGATTTATCCGCTCTGCTCGTCAAGGAGCTCAAGGCTTTGGGGTTGCATGATGCCGAAATGGATGAATACGGCTACGTCATGGCAACCTGTCCAGGCAATCTTTCCGAAAATCAAGCTGACAAGGTTCCGGTTATTGGTTTTCTTGGTCATGTCGATACATCCCCGGAGGTTTCAGGAAAAGATGTCAAGCCGATTTTACAGGAAAATTATCAGGGGGGGGATATTGTTTTACCCGGAGATTCAACGCAGGTAATTAAAGCAGAGGATAATCCTGAACTAAAAAATAACATTGGAAACGATATCATTACTTCAGACGGAACGACACTCTTAGGCGCGGACAACAAGGCCGGAATTGCCGAAATTATGACCATGCTGGAAGTCTTAAACCGGAATCCCGAAATCAAACACGGATACCTGCGAATCGGTTTTACGCCGGATGAGGAGACGGGAAGCGGGACAAAATATTTCGATGTGAAAAAATTCGGAGCCGATTTTGCATATACGGTAGACGGCGGCACAGCAGGGGAGATTGAGAATGAGACATTTACTGCATCCGCAGCTGTCTATAAAATATATGGTGTGAATGTGCATCCGGGATATGCGAAAGGGAAACTGGTCAACGGAATTCGCATTGTTGCAGATATTATCAAGTTATTAGAATCCGAACCGGCTCCCGAAACAACTGAAAAACGAGAGGGATATTTACATCCATATGTCATTCAGGGAGGAGTTGAGGAAGTCACACTGAAACTTTTAATCCGCGATTTCGACATGGATGGCGTAGAAGAAAAATCAAAACGGTTGAAAGCAATCCAAAAAGAAGTTGCCGATAAATATCCCAAAGCCAATATCGATCTCGAAATCAGCGAATCCTATAAAAACATGCGATACAAACTTGACAAAGATCCGCGTGTTGTGGAGTATGCCATGGAAGCAGTCAGGCGCACCGGTATGGAACCCAGGCTGCAGCTGATCCGCGGCGGTACGGATGGAGCCAAGCTCTCTTTTCAGGGACTGCTCACTCCCAATATTTTTACCGGTGGACAAAATTTTCACAGCAAATTGGAATGGGTGCCAGTCCAGTGGATGGAAAAGACGGTCGAAACACTTATTCAGCTTGTGCAAATCTGGGTCGAGAAGAGCCAATAAATGATGGAAAAGGGAAAAATATACCGCATGGTTCCGGGAAAAATGTGCCGGCATTGAAAATCATACAGGAATCAGAAGAGGATGCATTGGCTTTGTAAGTGCATTAATATCAAATAAATAAGATTTAATAATAATGTAAAAATATTTTTGGCAAGAATCTTGCTTATGAAAAGAGTGATTATAAGAATTCTCAATTCCTTTCCTCTTCCCCTTGAAGCCGTTGTTCCCCGACAACGGCTTTATTTTTTTCACGTCTTGATTTTTATTCCGGATATCCATAATTTATAACCGGTTTTGATACTTACAGAATTTCTATTTTCTATGAAGATCGATATTCAGTTTAAGCGAAAATTTCAGCGGAAACTTTTACAGTGGTTCCGGTTTTCTCAGAGGGAACTGCAGTGGAGAAAAACACGCGATCCGTACCAGATTTGGATCTCGGAAATCATGCTTCAGCAAACCCAGGTGATAACGGTCGGATCGTATTATGAGAGATTTATCCGGCGTTTCCCGAATGTCCATGATCTGGCAAATGCACCTGTTGGCGACGTGATGAAAATGTGGGAAGGATTGGGCTACTATTCGCGTGCCAGGCATCTTCACCTTGCCGCCAAAATGATTGTAAAACAATATTATGGTATACTTCCCGATTCATTGGAACAGCTCATTTCACTTCCCGGCATAGGGCGGTATACAGCTGGGGCGATTCTGAGCATCGCTTTTGGGAAAAGAATGCCTGTTTTAGATGGCAATGTGATGCGTGTGTTCACCCGTTTGTTCCACATCACAGAAAATATCCAGAAATCGGATACCCAAAAACATCTCTGGGCTCTTGCCGAAACCATGCTTCCTGGAAAAAATATTCGGGATTATAATCAGGGATTGATGGAACTTGGAGGCATGATTTGTAAACCGAAACATCCTCTCTGTGATGCATGTCCGGTTGCTGAAATGTGCAGGGCCAAAGAACTTGGCATTCAGGAGCAGCTTCCGGTCAAATCAGTGAGAAAGCCCATCCCTCATTACGATGTTGTTGCGGGCATTATACGCAAGAACGGCCGTTTTTTAATTACACTTCGCCCGCCCAGAGGACTGTTAGGAGGACTCTGGGAATTCCCGGGCGGCAAGGTGGAAAATGGCGAAACATTCGAACAGAGCCTGAAACGGGAAATTGCCGAGGAACTCGGGATCAAAATTGAAATCGATTCACTTTTTACTTCGGTGAAGCATGCATATACCCATTTTAAAATCACTTTGCATGTTTTCCAATGCCGCTATCGAAGCGGTGAAATCCGAATGAACGGGTGTGATGATTATCGATGGATCGGTCCGTCCCGGCTAAATGAGTTTGCTTTTCCGGGAGCAGACCGGAAAGTGATAGAACAATTAATGAAACCCCCGATGGAGGATTAACATGAAGATTAAACATTATACTGAAGTAGAAGCGTCTCCTGTGCAAACGGAAGGTGCTAATGGAGTAACCATCCGCTGGCTGATTTCAGAATCTGACGGGGCACCGAATTTTGCAATGCGTCTGTTTGAAGTAAAACCGGGAGGGCAAACACCGCTTCATGCCCATTCATGGGAACACGAAGTATACATTTTAAATGGGAAGGGTGTGGTGTGGAAAGAAGGGAATGAAGTGGAGGTCCAGCCCGGAACCGCAGTCTTTGTCCCATCCGACGAAAAACATTGTTTCAAAAACACAGGCAAAGAGAAACTGCAATTTCTCTGTCTTATTCCGATTGTTAAATAAGTTTCATTTTTTGCTTGATTTTAAACGAGATTTTGTTAATATGCTTTCGTATTGTTCTTTCAGATCATTAAACATTGACAGGTTTCGGCAATAATTGTTATTTTAAACTCTGTCCTGAAATTGTTTGCAGTCAGCATCAATTGGTTTAAAGAGAAAGGATTATTTTATGAAAAATTTTGCGTCTGTTAATTTTGTAAGAATTTTTCACCGTTGGAGCGGGATTCTATTGATTGTTTTTGTGGGATTAAAAATAGTATCCGGTTATTCCGTTGCGGGAGATATTGATGTGCTGGGGCACGAGACGGCAGAACGGATTCATTTTGCTTCATGGGTTGATATCCCGCTGCTGTTTCTGTTCGTTTTTCATTCCTGTTATGGATTGCTCAAAATATTGAGGCAATATTTCTCAGGGAAGCAGAATTTACTTTTCTATATTATGACATCGTTGGCAATCGTTCTGTTTGTTCTGGCCGTGATATTTATTTATATTATTTAAAATGGATCTTGTCGGATTTTGATGGGTATAATTACGATCGAAAGATTTTTGGCTTAATTAGGAATAGCAATGAAAACAGAACGAATCTATCTCGATAATGCAGCGACCACAAGAACCGATCCGGAAGTGGTCAATGCCATGTTGCCGTATTTCACAGAAATGTACGCTGTGGCATCTTCCCAGTTCAGTCACACTCCAGGCATTCAGGCTAAAGAAGCACTGGATCACGCACGTGAAACAATCGCTGAAAAATTGAATTGTTCTCCGGATGAAATCATTTTTACTTCGGGCGGCACGGAAGCCAATAATCTGGCAGTAAAAGGTATAGTGCAATCTTTTTCCAAAGATAAAAAGATACATCTTATCTGTTCAAAGATTGAGCATAACTCGGTTCTTCACACATTTCAGTACCTCGAAAAACAGGGTTATGCTGTGACCTATCTTGATGTAGACAGTGAAGGATTTGTCAATCCGGACCAGGTCCGGGATGCCATTCATGACAATACCGTTCTGGTCAGTGTCCAGCACGCAAATCAGGAAGTCGGTACATTGCAGCCGATTCAGGCCATAGGCAAATTGTGTGAAGAAAAGGGTGTTCTTTTTCATACGGATGCGTCTCTAAGTTTTACGCAGCTTGATTTGGATATGCAGAAACTTCATGCGGATTTGCTTACCCTGTCATCCCATAAAATTCACGGCCCCAAGGGCGTCGGTGCGCTCTATGTCCGAAAAGGAACAAAACTGCAAAAACTCGTTCACGGCGGATACAGCGAATTTGATCTTCGCAGCGGTACTGAAAATGTTGCGGGCATCGTAGGATTTGGAAAGGCTGCCGAATTGGGTCAGCCCGAACAGGTCGACTTTCTGCGTCAGCTTCAGAAGAAATTAATCGGAAGCTTCGATAAAGAAATTGAAAATGTGTTATTGAACGGCCCGAGGAATTTGAAGAAACGGCTGCCGTCCAATGTGAATGTCAGTTTTAATTTGGTTGAAGGAGAATCCGTGGTGCTTCATCTCGACATGAAAGGCATTTCCGTGATTACCGGATCGGCCTGTTTTTCGAGATCGCTCGAACCCAGCTATGTGATGATGGCCATGGGATTTTCCCACGAACGGGCACACGGATCGATCCGGTTTACGTTCAGCCGGTTTAATACAATGGAGGAAGTGGATCGGGTGGTCGCAAGCTGCAAGGAAGTCGTCAGCGCGTTAAGAAGGATCAGTCCACTTAAATAAAAGGAGTATATTCATTATGTCCATTCCATATACAAAAAAAGTTTTAGACCATTTTATGCATCCGCATAATGTCGGGCAGCTAAAAAAACCAGATGCCATGGCCACGGAAGGAAGCCCCGCCTGCGGCGATATGTTGAAACTCTATCTTCAAGTCGATGAAAAGTCGACCACAATAACCGATATTAAATTCGAATCGTACGGATGCGCATCCAATATTGCGACGGGTTCAATTATTACTGATTTGGCCAAAGGAAGGACCATCGAAGCAGCCAAAAAGATTGACTGGAAAATGGCCGCCAAAGAATTGGGCGGCCTTCCTCCCGTCAAGGTTCACTGTGCCGTACTTGCTGTGGAAGCCCTGCGAACGGCCATTGAAAATTACGAGCATCAGCATGGATTGCTGAAGGAGAAAGTGCCCACGACAGAAAAAGTCGTTTTTAAACGCCTCGCCGGTGTCATCAATCCGCTTGCGGGTCTGGATGTGGTGAAAACGAAGCTGGTTACAGAAGTCAAGATTCAGGATGGTCATGTTAAAATCTATGTAGAACTGCCTCCGAATCATCAGTTTGCCAATAATGTAAAAAATGAAATTGCAGAACGCATTGAACCTCTGTGGGATGTTAAAAAGGTCGAGATTATCTTTCGCGGAGAATAATTATGGATAAGCCGATCAAACCGGATATTGTTGTTGATGTCACCGGAGAAACCTGCCCGATTCCCCTGATCGAGATGCGCAAGGCTGTGTTGAAAGCCGAGAAGGGAAATGTGATTGAAGTGAAGGGTACGCATGAAGCATCCCAGCAGGAAATCCCCATGGCTGTGGAATCGCTTCATCTCAATTTAATCTCCTCAGAAAAAGACTCGGACGGAGTCTGGCATATTTTTATTAAGAAATAGATCTTTAAAAAAAATTTGCAATAGAAATGACATATTCCAAAATCCCCCGCCATAGGCGGATCCGCCTTGGGTGGAAAACATTAAATTAATGATAAATCACAAATTATAAATAACAAACAAAATTGAATAAAGTCGATACTTTTGGAATTTGAAATTTATTATTTGGGATTTTCTGC
>CAZTZL010000120.1:0-6765 GCA_964617625.1 uncultured bacterium | reverse complement strand
TTAAATTTTAATATCAAAAATTGAATTAGATAAAATTAAAGAAATCAATCGGAAAAGTCAAGAAAGATTCAAATAAGAATCAGATAAAACTTTTTCAACAATCGTCCACAACTGGAGACAATCAACCGTCAACTATTGTCGACAACAGTAATAGATATAATTTTATAGAATCCCAAAATTAATTTTTCTTATTCTATATTATTAAAGGGATTACCATACATTGTTAGCCCATATAAAATCTTTGGCATAAATATTGATATAACATATAAAAGAAATTCGTTTTCTCCTTCTACCTCTCCCCTTATAAAAAAAGCCCGGTTTTTCCGGGCCTTTTTTATGTAAAAAACTTATTTCATTTAGTCGATCCAATAAAGAATTCTGCCGCAATGTTCGCATGTGAAAATTTCTTCTTCACTTCGCCCGGGAACAAGGTACGAAGTCGGTAGACGCGCAAAACATCCGAGACAGGTTTCATTCTGCACCGGGACTATCGGTCGTTTATAACGCTTGCACAATCTGTGGTAGATTCTAATATAATCGATTTTAATGTTTTTTTCTAATTCATCCCTGATCTTCAGAAGCTTTTCCCTGCCTTTAACAGAAAAGCCCATTTTTTTATCTTCCTCTTCAACTTCCAACAACATCAGATTCAAATCCTGGTATACGACCAACAATTCCAATTGAGTTTTATTCATCATTATTTCCCTTTCGGTTGAGCCATTTCATCAAAAAGATATTAACCATATTTACTGGTTAAAAACTTCAATAAAAGTTTCAAAATCTTTTGCTTTCAACAGCAAACGCCTGTATTTGGCATCCCTGACGATTTCAACAATTTTACCAAGAATTGGCAAATATAAATTTGCTTCTTCCTGCGGCGGGGCCACAATCATAAAAAACAGATGGACTTTCTTTTTATCAATTGCTTCATATGCGATACCATTTTTTGATATTCCCAAAACAATATGAATTGTCGATACCGCCAGGGTACGGCAATGTGGTATGGCAACACCTTTACCAATTCCGGTACTTCCCAGTGTCTCTCGTTTTTTTAAGGTTTCAAGGAGGATAATCTTGTTCTTAACGAAAGATTTTTGAATCAATGGCTCAATCAATTCGACAAGTACATTTTCTTTTGAATTGGCTTTCAAATCTCCAACAAAAAGGTCTTTATCAAAATATTTTAACAAAGTATGTGCGTTCATTTTTCCCTCCGACGCATTATAAATATTTTTTCAGTTTTTTCTTTTTCAAATCCTCGACGATTTTTTTTACATCTTCAACTTTATCTCTTTTACAAATTAAAATTGCGTTGCAGTCCTGCACAATCACAACATCTTCCATACCCAAAACGGCAATGACACCTTTTGACGTTGAAACATAGGAATTCTTTGTGTCCAGAAGAATAACGCTCCCCTGAATAACGTTGCCGTCTTTATCTTTCGATCCCAGTCTGTAAACTTGTTCCCAGCTCCCCAAATCATTCCAGATAAATGTGCCCAGAACCATATTGACATTCTTTGCTTTTTCCATGATACCGTAATCGATCGATATAGCCGAAATTTTCTGATAGATACGTTTTAACTTATCTTGATAATTCTGCTTATCATAATATTTTTTGATTTCCATGAGTTGGCCATACATATCGGGAAGTAATTTTCTCATTTGTTCGAACAATACGGAAATTTTAAAAATAAATATGCCGCTGTTCCAGAAGAAATCGCCGCTCTCCAGAAATCTTTTTGCAGTAGCAAAATTGGGCTTCTCTGCAAATGTCTTAATTCGATAACTTTCGGCGGGACCGGCGGATTCTATTTTTTTGTCCACCTGGATATATCCGTATCCGGTAGACGGCTGATTTGGAGTAATACCAATTGTCACCAATGCATTATTCTTTTCCGCCAAATACACACCTGTCTCTATCGATTGTTGAAACCGGGTTTTTTTTTGAACCAGATGATCTGCCGGTGAAACCACGATGACTGCGTTGGGATCTTTTTTTTGAATGGCCAGTGCCGCGAGGCCTATGCACGGAGCCGTATTTTTTCCAACAGGTTCATAGATAATATTCTCATCCGGAACTTTCAAGCAATGCTTTCTTAAAATTTCTTTCTGATTTTCTTTTCCAACGATATAAATATTTTTCCAACCGATGAAGGAACGAAATCGCATTATCGTGGATTCGATAAGAGTTTGTTTTTCATATATTGCTAAAAATTGTTTTGCTTTTTCTTCACGGCTCCTGGGCCAAAAACGCGTTCCCGATCCGCCTGCCATAATGATGCAATACATATTATTTCCCTGTTTTTAAAATATTTTTAGCTTGGAGTATCAGATTCAATTTCTTTCAGTAAATCCCGATATATTTTTCGTGCTTTGTTGTGAAGTTTCTGAATATCATCCCGATTTTCAATAACAATATCGGCCCGCCTCTTTTTTTCATCGACATTCCATTGCATACGCATTCGGTCAGCGATTTCTCCCCGGTTCCATTTTCTCGATTTTCTAAGCCAGTCGTAACGTTTCCCAATGGGAGCATCCACAACAATAATTTTATCACAAAAAGTATCCATTTTTGATTCATACAATGTGGCCATGTCAATTCCGATAAGTTTCGGTGACACATTCCTGGCAACAGATTGAATTTCGTTTTTTAGTGCCTGATTTAATGGAGCCTGCATAATTTGATTAAGCCGATCTAATACATTTCGGTCCGCAAATACTTTTTTCGCAAGAACATTTCGTTTCAGTTCGCCTGAACTGGTAAAAATGGATCCCCCAAATGTATTTCTTAACGTTTGTTGAATTTCCCTGTTATCTCTCACCAATTCTTTCGCAATTCTATCCGCATCGATTATTGGCACATCTAACAGGCGTAACTTATTCGAAAATTCTGTTTTACCCGAGCCAACTCCACCCGTTATTCCCAATATCAGAGGTCTGCTCATATTCATTCGGTCAACCTGCAATGGATCGTATTACTGCGGTCATTCAGAAAACTATAATCCGATTTTTATAAAATTCAGCAACCGATATAATATTTCACTTTGGTCATTTGAATTTGTAATTCTTTTTTGGCAATCGATAAGCCAAATCGATAACCATTTCTTCAGCTTCATTCGGATCGATCACATTTTCAGCCACCAGTTCAGCAAGATAACGGGCATCGATCCTTCTTGCGAGATCATGTCGTGCAGGGATAGATGGAAAAGCCCGCGTATCGTCTATAAAACCGACTGTGTTGTAAATTCCTGCAGTTTCCGTTGTCAGCCTCCGGAACCGCAGCATCCCTTCCCGGCTGTCATTAAACCACCATGCCGGTCCTAATTTCATTGCCGGATAATGCCCCGCAAGAGGAGCCAGTTCTCTCGAATAGGTTGACTCATCAATGGTAAAAATAATGAGGTTCAAATTGCGGTCATTTCCATATCGGTTAAGAAGAGGTTTAAGATTATTGACAAAATTTGTCGCAATTGGAATGTCACATCCCATATCCGGTCCAAAGCGATCCATAATCTTCTTGTTGTGGTTTCTGTAAACACCGGCATGGATTTGCATGGTCATTCCATCTTCAACGCTCATTCTTGCCATTTCCATGAGCATGTGCCCGATGAATTGCTTTGCATCATCGAGGAGTATCTTGCCTTTTTGAGCCTTGTTAAATATCCGTTCCGCTTCCGTTTTTCCCAGTGCGACTGTGTACGGAGAATGTACTCCGTGATCAGTGGTAGTAGCGCCCATTTCTTTAAAAAAGGCTCTTCTTTTTTCTAGCCCCTCGATATATCCCCGATATGTCGAACAATCGATGCCGCTGACTTCTGACAGCTTGTCAATGGTTTTCTTCCAGTTTCTGTTCAATATATCGATTGAGGAGTCAGGACGAAACGCGGGAATGATCTTTCCATTCCAGCCGCTTTTCCTAATTTTTTGATGGGCTTCAAGTGTATCTTCGGGCGAATCGGTTGTACTTAATATTTCGATATTGAATCGTTCGAACATTTCTCTTGGATGGTTTTCCTGTTTTCTCAAATTTTCACAAATACGGTCATAGATTTCCATCGCCGTGTCACTGTTCAGCTTTTTTTTTATCTCGAATACATCGTGCATTTCATGTTTCAGCCACATCCCTGTCGGCGTACCGCGAAAAAGGTAAAAATGATCGGCCACAACCTGCCAGATTCTCCTGTGGTCTTTTTCTGTTTCACTCCCGTCAAGCGGAGGAATACCCATTGATTCCATAGGGACACCTTGAGAATAAAGCATTCTGAAAAGATAGTGATCCGGAATGACAAGCAGTTCCGTTGGATCCGGAAAGGGCATATTTTCGACAAATAATTCAGGATTAACATGGCCGTGCGGACAGATGAGCGGAAGATTTTTTACTTTTGAATAGAGATGTTGTGCAATTTTTTTTTCTTTTGGATTGGAACTGAAATAACGGTCTTGATGCAAATTCAGGTTATCTTTCATTGGCCAATCTTTCTTTTATTTGGATGAAATTTAAAATTTGAAAAAGGAATGATGAAATAATGACGGAAGGATGAATTAACATTTTGATAAAAAACATATTTTATAAAAATCAAAATTCGACTCAAAATAAGGATGTATTCTATCTAATCGTATGTATAAAATCCGATTTTTTCGGCTAAAAGTCAAGCTGATTTTTATGAATGAATAGACACAGTTGCGCCCATTTTCAATAATCCGCGAAAGCATGGTCAATTATCTTGACAATAGGCCGCAAGCCTCTTATATTATTTTAATCGTAAAATTCAGGAGAAGATATGGGATTCAATTGCGGATTGGTCGGCCTGCCCAATGCCGGCAAATCGACCATTTTTAACGCGATCACCAACCTCGGCGTGGAAGCCTCTGCCTATCCCTTTTGTACAATCGAACCGCACACAGGCATTATACCGCTTGAAGATGATCGTCTTGATACAATTTGTCGATTGATCGGTTCGGCAAAAAGGACACCGACCACTCTGGAATTTGTCGATATTGCCGGTTTGGTCAAGGGCGCCAGCAAAGGTGAAGGACTGGGAAATCAATTCCTGTCGCACATTGGCAGTGTCGATGCCATTGCCCATGTCGTGCGCTGTTTTGAGGATACCCATGTTGTCCATCCCTATGAAAACCTGGACCCTGTGAGAGATGCCCGGACAGTGACAGCCGAATTGATTTTAAAAGACATTGAACTCATTGAAAGACGTTTGTCCAAAGTTCGAACGTCTGCAAAAAGCGGAGATGCTCAGGCCAGAAAGACCGAAGCCGCCCTGGAACCGATAGTGGACCAGCTTCTGTCCGAAAAAGAAATCCGTCATTTAAATCTGGACGAAATTCAAAACACTCTAATTCGGGAGATAAATTTACTGACGGCCAAACCAGTCATTTTTATCGCTAATGTCGATGAAACACATCTGAAAGACAGTCCGCTTGTTCAATTACTTGCCGGGCATGCCGGGCAGGTTCAGGCCGCCTGCGTTCCGTTCTGCGGCAAAGCGCAGGCAGAAATCGCCGAACTGGATCAGAAAGACCAACTGGAATTTTTACGGGCCATGGGACTGGATGAAACCGGACTCCAAAAGATTGTGAAAGCGGGATATTCAGTTTTGAATCTGATTACTTTTTTTACAGCGAATGAGAATGAGACACACGCCTGGACCATTCCATCCGGTACGACGGTGCAGAAAGCCGCCGGCAAAGTGCACACCGATTTTGAAAAAGGATTCATCAAAGCGGATGTGATCAAAGTCGAAGATCTAAAACAGCACGGATCGGCCAAAGCCCTGCACGATCTGGGCCTTGTGGCCGTCCACGGAAAAGAGTATATTGTCGAAGACGGGGATTTAGTCCTGTTTCACATACGTTGATTTCACCTTCCCGAAAGCTTGGAGCCCTCGGGAAGATATAAATTCCCAGGGTTGGTTCAAACCTGTCGAATGACACCCCTGTCGTCCCCTCAAGGGGACAATATCATTTTTTCAGCAATTTGTTATTCCGAGCTTGTCCAGGAATCTCATAGCAGACAGACTATAGACATAATAAAAATTTTGCATTTTTTACTTATTTCACAGAGAGTCCTTGACTTTTAAAAATATGGATATTACTTTGAGATTGAATTTTATTTCAAAATGAATTTGAGGATAACATGAAGAACCAAACAACAAAACAACATTTAACAAACAAAGATATGGACACACTAAAAGAAGAATTATTGAGAAAACTTGCTTCCAAAGAAGAACTTAAAAAACTTGCCACTAAAGAAGAACTTAAGAAACTTGCCACTAAAGAAGAACTTAAGAAACTCGCCACCAAAGATGAACTACATCAAGTTGAGAATAAGCTGATCAAAGAAATAATAAAAATAAAAACAGAGATAGCTACACTCGAAACGAAAGCAGATGCAGAAAAAAGATTCAATCTCATTATGCAGGCCATTGACGGTCTGGCAGCCAAGATCGATTCTTACAACACAGAAAAAGCGGCTGTTGATCATTCATTAAAAAGACATGATACACAAATTGAAGATCACGAACATAGAATTACAAAACTTGAAAGCGTTGTATAAGCCTCCGCGATTCAATTGATTTAGCGTTTAAAATACCACTCGAACATTTGAATCCCTTTCGTAACCTCAAATGGATATTCACTCCCTTACTGGGAGGGTTATGCTCCCTATTCTCAGGACAGCATTCTTTGGCACATTGTAGCTCATGGCGCCAATATGCCATTCCGGGGGCATCTGCACGTTGTCAGGCCCGT
>CAZTZL010000119.1:4422-6814 GCA_964617625.1 uncultured bacterium | reverse complement strand
CAAAGACAAGAATATACGTTTTATGAAACGGGAAAATTTTATGAAAAAACAATCTTGGATCATACTTATCCTATTTTTATCTGTAAACGTTTTCTATCAGGAAATAAATTCCGCTGAAACAACAAAAGGCCGGGAACATTATTTGATGGATTTTGGCTGGAGATTTGCCCTGGGCCATCCGTTTGACACGGAAAAAGATTTTAATCATGGAACGGGATATTTTTCTTTTTATGCAAAAACCGGTTATGGAGACGGCCCGGCGGCCTTCGATTTTGACGACCGCGCCTGGCGGATGATCAACCTGCCGCATGACTGGGCAGTCGAATTGCCTTTCAACAGCAAAGGTAGTCATAGTCATGGCTATAAAGAAATCGGAAGAGCTTTTCCGGAAAACAGTGTGGGATGGTATCGGAAAAAATTTTTTATTCCGGAATCCGATCTGGGCCGGCGCATAGTCATCGAGTTTGACGGCATCCATCGCAATTCGATGCTCTGGATCAACGGATTTTACATCGGCGAAGAACACAGCGGCTACAGCAGTTTTCAATACGATATCACCGATTACCTGAATTACGGCGGGGATAATGTCACGGCGGTACGGGTGGATGCGACCATGGAAGAAGGCTGGTTCTATGAAGGAGCCGGCATTTATCGTCATGTCTGGTTCACAAAAACATCTCCCCTTCATGTGGCTCAGTACGGTACATTCATTACTTCCGATATCAATGCACAATCAGCCGATCTCTCCTCCGGGACGACTGTTGTCAATGAATCGGACAGCAAAGCCGCATTCAGCGTGATTCAGACCGTGTTCGATCCGTCAGGAAAAGAGGTCGCATCGGACGAGATAAAATCTCTCTCACTCGATCCTTGGGAGAAAAAAGAGTTCCATTCGGTCATGAAAGTTAACAATCCGAAACTTTGGTCTCCTGAATCTCCTGTTCTGTATAAAATGCTGACACGTGTCCGCTCCGGCGGAACGGTCGTGGACACCTGTGAAACAACGTTCGGCATCCGCTCGGTTCGTTTCGATCCGAATGAAGGATTTTTTCTCAACGGGAAGCATGTCCTGCTGAAAGGGACGAACAACCATCAGGACCACGCGGGAGTCGGTACAGCGATTCCGGACGCGCTGCAGGAATTCCGTATTGCCAAATTGAAAGAAATGGGAAGCAATGCCTACCGCTGTTCGCACAATCCGCCTACGCCCGAACTGCTCGATGCGTGCGATCGCTTAGGAATGCTCGTGTTGGATGAAAACCGTCTGATGGGATCGTCGCCGGAACATTTTCAACAGCTCGAGAGAATGATACTGAGGGATCGCAATCATCCCTGTGTGATTGCGTGGTCGATAGGAAATGAAGAATGGGCGATTGAAGGCAACATAAAAGGAGAACGGATCGCCAGGACGATGCAGACTTTCGCAAAACGGCTCGATCCAACACGCCGCGTTACTGCCGCAGTTAGCGGTGGCAGGGTAGAAGGTATTTCAACCGCTATTGATGTCATGGGATACAATTATATTTTTATGGGAGATATCGACGAACATCACGTTAAATATCCGGAACAGCCCATGATGCTTACTGAAGAACGCACAACACGGGGAACGCGCGGTATTTATAAAGATAATCCAGCAAAAGCATACATGGCCCCATCTGATTATACTTCAACAGAACGTAACATTGAAAATGGGCTTACCTTCTGTGCTGAGAGGCCGTTTCTTGCAGGTATATTTTACTGGACAGGTTTTGACTATCGCGGTGAAGCTAATCCACATGGCTGGCCTCAAGTTATTGCACAGAATGGTATCGTTGATCTTTGTGGTTTCCCAAAGGATCCTTTTTATTACCTTAAAAGTTGGTGGACAGTTCAATCCGTTATTCACATCTTTCCGCATTGGAACTGGAAAGGCAAAGAAAGACAGCCCATTAATATCCGGACATACAGTAATTGTGATCAAGTAGAACTATTTTTAAATGGTAAAAGTCTCGGAAGAAAGCCGATGCCACGGCTGTCTCATCTGGAATGGGACGTCCCTTACGAGCCGGGAATCCTTCTGGCCCGCGGCTATGCGGACGGGAAAAAAGTATTGACCGAAAAAGTGGAAACCACCGGTGATCCGTCAACAATCCGCTTGATTCCTGACCGCGCATCCATCCGGGCGGACGGAGAAGATGTGTCCGTGATAACCGTTCAGGTTGAAGACGACAAAGGACGAATCGTCCCGTCGGCCGATCATGAAATATCATTCAGTTTAACCGGAGCAGGGAAAATCATCGGCGTGGGAAACGGCGACCCCTCGAGCCATGAACCCGACCGCTTCTTCGAAACGATCAAAACCGCGAAGATCAAAAATCTGAAAGAGCTAGCCGTGAACGACCTGAACAATCGT
>CAZTZL010000119.1:0-4322 GCA_964617625.1 uncultured bacterium | reverse complement strand
AGGAATGAATATGCTGTCACTGGAAAACGATTCCGGAAACAGCATCAATGGGATGAACCGAACACCGATCCTGGCCTGGTGCAGGCAGTCTATCCGGCAGAACAATGGAAACGCAAAGCATTCAACGGTTTGGCTCAAATTATTGTACAGTCGGATCGCCAGCCGGGAGAGATCACTTTAATTGCAGTCTCTCCGGGATTAAAACAAGCTAAAATTAAAATTCAGTCTCATGCTGTGAAGTTAAAATCTGCAATTTTGGGAAAGTAAAAACTGTTTTTGTTTTGTCGGATTTCCTTGCGCGGAATTTTTATCGCCCGTTATATTTGTGCCGGGTATAAAATAATGGATAACTATCCCCGTCGATAATTTAAATGCTGGACAAATTACCTGTAATAGCGTTACTTCTGATACCTTTTCGATCCAATAACATTTAGAGGGAAGAATCCATTTTTTTATTAGATCCATGAAAATTGTTTCGTAAATTGTTGGAGTAATAAATAATCTCTGTCACCCTTAACTATTTGGACATTTTTTTAATATTTCGAATATATAGAAAGCACAATTATGATATCAACAACGAATCTATCCATTTTATTTGGCGAACAGGTATTATTTAAAGATGTGTCCATTAAATTTGTTGAAGAAAACTGCTATGGACTGATTGGGGCAAATGGTTCGGGGAAGTCCACTTTTCTAAAAGCTCTTGCGGGTGAAATTGATATCAGTTCCGGCGAAATTCACCTTCCACGAAAAAAACGGCTTGCGACTCTCCGTCAGGATCATTTCGCTTTTGATGAATATACGGTTATGCAGACAGCCCTCATGGGCCATGAAAAATTATACAAAGTCCTTACAGAAAAGGCTCTTCTTGAAGAAAAAACGGAGTTAACCGACAAAGAAGGCATGCGGCTATCTGAAATTTATGGTGAACTGGCCGAACTGGACGGCTACGAAGCGGAATCGGAAGCAGGAAAGCTGCTCGACGGGCTTGGTATTACTGCTGATCTATATAATACTCCAATGAAAACCCTTGATGGCGGTGCCAAGGTACGCGTATTACTGGTTCAGGCGCTGTTTGGAAATCCGGACATCCTTCTTCTGGATGAACCTACCAATCACCTTGATCTTGAATCGATCACCTGGCTGGAAGAGTTTCTCTATAATTTCCAAAATACGGTTATTGTTGTAAGCCATGACAGACACTTTCTCAACAAAGTTTGTACACACATTGCCGACATCGATTTCAAGACGATTAAAATTTATGCGGGCAACTATGATTTTTGGTATCATGCGAGTCAGCTTGCCGTTCAACGTTTTAAAGATGAAAAGCGCAAGCGGGATGACAAAATCAAGGACCTTCAGGCATTTGTCTTGCGATTTTCCGCCAATGCTTCAAAAGCAAAACAGGCGACGTCTCGAAAAAAATTGATTGAAAAACTGACCATTGAAGATATGCCGTCCTCATCCAGAAAACGACCTTATGTGGAATTTAAACCGGAACGAAGCTGCGGGAACAATGTTCTTCAGATAACCGGCTTGAATAAAACGGTCGATGGCGAAAAAATATTAAAGGATGTCACATTTACTGTGGATCGTGGAGACAAAATTGTTTTTATCGGATTCAACAACAATTACAAGACGATTCTTTTTGATATTATTTCAGGCAATCTCAAACCGGACAGCGGCATCTATGAGTGGGGAGTCACAATAACATCCAGTTATATGCCCCGGGATAATTCCGAATTCTTTGACAGCAACAAAAATATAATTGAGTGGCTCCGTCAATATGCCAAGGAGGATGCAGAGGTACCTTTTATTCGAGGATTTCTGGGCCGGATGCTTTTCTCCGGTGATGATGCACTAAAAAAAGTCAATATTCTTTCCGGAGGAGAAAAAGTGCGATGCATGCTTTCCCGTTCAATGCTTTCCGGCGCGAATGTACTCATCCTGGATGAACCGACAAACCACCTTGACCTTGAGGCGATCACCGCGGTGAATGATGGCATGAGCAAGTATTCCGAGGTGATTCTGTTCGGATCGCACGACCATGAACTCAACAGCTCTGTTGCGAATCGGGTAATTGAATTCACTCCCAAAGGACTTATTGACAGTAAAATGACATTTGATGAGTATTTCTCCGATCCAAGAATTAAAGAGAAACGGGATAAAATGTATGACGGCCATCAGCGCCCGGTTCTTTAATTGTCTGACCGCCCGATATATTTGTGCCGGGTGTAAAATAATTAAGAATGTATATTTCAGACGAAATTAAGATTTGTCATTCCGGTCTTTTCCCGGAATCTCAAAAGAGCTGACTGTGAAGAACGTAAACATGGGGGAAACATAAAATGAAAAACAAAACAGTAATAATCGCACTGATACTTTCTGTCATTCTTGTAGTCTCAAATTGCATAAAAGACAAATCCATTCCAACAGAGCCTTCAAATGAGGACAACCAGGATACATTAGTAGTAAGAAAACCCAATATATACATCTATCCGACACAAAAGGAACAACTACAAATTAAAGTTTTATTTCCTCAGGGAGGCAGAATAATAAATTCAGAACCACTTTATAAGAATGGCTGGAATATTTCTGTCGATACTTCAGGGACAATTAATAATGAGTTTCGATATTTATTTTACGAATGTAAAATACCAAATCACTTTCAAACAGATGAGGGATGGCTGGTAATAAGAAATGATCTCGAAATATTTTTTAATGATAATTTGAAAAAATTTGGATTTAATGAGAATGAAATAAAAGATTTCACAGCGTATTGGATACCGATATTAAAAGAACACAACTATTATTTAATTTACCCACAGAAAGCAGATATAATAAATCAATTGGTGGAACTGCAAATTTCGGAAAAGCCGGAAAGTATTCAACGTTTATACTATTTATTTAAAGGCGTGAATACCGGTGAAATCGTAAATCTGCAAACGCCCCAAATATCAGAATTTACAAGAAAAGGTTATGCAGTGGTTGAATGGGGCGGTATATTTGTAGAATAAAAATGACTAACCAATGTTAACAACGGATGCGAAATTTTAAAACTGCTTTCGGAACATTTGCGTTCTGACCGCCCAATATATTTTTTGGGGCGGAAAATAAGTTGATGCAATCAAATTTATGAGCAAACAAAATCCACTATCGACCGAGAAAACAGATGTCATCATTTTAGGAGCGGGCGCGTCCGGTTTGATGTGCGCGATTGAAGCGGGCAAGCGAAACCGGGAGGTGCTCGTTATCGATCATGCAAAAAAGCCAGGGCGGAAAATTTTGATGTCCGGCGGCGGGTGCTGTAATTTTACGAATTCCAATATCCATGCGGACAATTATATTTCCCATAATCCGCATTTCTGCAAATCGGCACTCAGCCGCTACACCCAACGGGATTTTTTGGCATTGGTACAAAAGCATCGTATCTCCTTTAGCGAAAAAGCCCATGGACAACTCTTCTGTGATGACAGCTCTCAGGATATTTTGAATATATTGTTATCCGAGTGTGAACAGGCCGGTGTTTCTTTTCAATTGAATTCAAAAATTGAAAAGATCGAACATCCGAGTGAGCGCCATTTCAAAGTAGTCAGCAGTAAAGGCGACTATATCTGCCAATCGCTGGTGGTTGCCACGGGCGGATTATCTGTACCGGATTCCGGAGCAACCGCTTTGGGATATAAAATCGCGGAACAGTTTCATATTAATGTATGGCCGCAATCTGCCGGTCTGGTCCCCTTCACTTTTCAACCGAAGGACAAAGAAAAATTTTCGGCCTTATCTGGTATTTCCGTTAATGCCGTGGTGAGCAATAAACGGCAACATTTTTTTGACAACATTTTATTCACGCATCGGGGGCTGAGCGGCCCTGCTGTTCTGCAGATGTCTTTGTACTGGCAGCCCGGCGAAGAGCTTACAATAAACCTATTGCCGGAAATCGATCTGATCGATATATTTAAAGAACAGCAGCAGCAACGCCCGCAGCGGAGATTGAAATCCATGCTGGCGGAATATTTGCCCAAACGTCTTGTGGCAGTGATGACAATAAATGATCTTGCAGAAAGCCCGTTACGGACAATCTCTGACAACCAGTTTAAGAAAATTGCGGCGCAGATCCAGAAGTGGACAATCAAACCGGGCGGCACCGAAGGATACCGGACCGCAGAAGTAACTTTGGGAGGAGTGGATTGTGATGCAGTTTCATCAAAAACCATGGAAGCTCGACAGACCGCAGGATTGTTTTTCGTGGGTGAAGTTCTTGATGTAAGCGGTCAGTTAGGCGGTTATAACCTCCAATGGGCATGGTCATCGGGCTGGTG
>CAZTZL010000118.1:0-7138 GCA_964617625.1 uncultured bacterium | reverse complement strand
AGCAATTATATTAAACACAACCAATCAATCCAGATTGAACATGCTGAATATCATCGAGGTTCATAACGGGGAACCGCTGAAAGAGATTCAGAAACTGTTTAGAGAATACGAAACCTGGCTGGGTTTTGATTTACAGTTTCAGGATTTCGAAAAGGAAGTGAGCTCTCTTCCTGGGAAATATGCACTTCCGCGAGGCACGATTTTAATGGCCTTATTCGATGAAAATGTTGCGGGGTGCATCGCACTCAGACCAATTAATAAAACTATCTGTGAAATGAAACGTTTCTTCGTCCGGCCACAATTTAGAGGAAAAGGCATTGGCAAAAGACTTTCCGAATTGATTGTTGAAAAAGCAAGGGAGTTCGGCTACAAAAAAATGCGTCTTGACACACACAACTCTTTTCATACTGCAATTGGTATCTATAAAAAACTGGGATTTAAAGAAACAATCCCCTACTATCACAATCCCATGACGGATGTTTCTTATTGGGAACTGAATTTAACTTGATCCTTATAAAAGGATCAAGTCATTTTAAAATCAAAGGAGAACAGCTCCGATGAAACAAAAACCAACGCTTTCTGTCTTCCAGAAGTTTTTATGGGGAATTGGCGGTTTTGCTGAGAATCTGGCCAACAACGCGTTGCTAACCCTCGCCTATCCGATTTTTGGAGTCGGTATGGGCATCAGTCCCTTTTATATCGGTCTTGCTCTCTCAGCATCGCGTATCGTCGATGCCGTGACCGATCCCCTGATGGGAAACATCACGGACAACACAAAATCGCGCTGGGGGCGCAGAAGGCCATGGGTTTTTATCGGTGCCATCGCCATGTCTCTGCTGTTTACGGCAATTTGGTTTACACCGAGAATGGACGGCCAGATCTGGCCTGCGATTTATTTAATTGCGATATGCTCTCTATTTTACATGGCTTTCACAGTATGGGTCGTACCGTACAGCGGCCTGGGATTGGAACTGGTGGAAGATTATAACGAACGCACACGGCTCATGGCTTTCCGGGTTGCACCGTCCTTTATCGTTGGAATCGGGATCGCATCCCTTTATAAAATCACGCTCATGGAAAACGTCTGGGGCGGTGATGAAGTCATCGGCGCGCGCTACGTAGGTTCCATCGTGGCTGTTCTTATGCTGATTACAGGGATTATTCCAGCCCTGTTCTGCAAGGAACGCTTCGCCCAGACCAAACAGGAAAAAACCCATCTCTGGCAGGCCATTACACTGACCTTGAGAGACAAGCCATTCCTGCTTTTGATCGGATCGGTCTTTTTTGTATTTGTTGGACTCTTTTTTATGATTCCTCTGCTCACCTATATCTCGCTTTACTACGTGTGCCAGGGAAGCAAACAGCTCATGGCAACCATCGGAATGTACACCGGATTCATCCAGGCGGCTTTTCAGCTTCTGAGTATGTTTGCCATTGGTTATTTCTCCAAATTTTTCGATAAAAAGAAAATTTTGATCACCGGTCTCCTCATCGGAATTTTCGGATATATCTCAAGCTGGTTCCTGTTTACACCGGATTACCCGTTTCTGACTATTATCCCGCCTGTGATTATCAATATCGGCCTCTGCGCCTGCTGGGTGTTGAACGGTTCATTCAGTGCCGATATTTGTGATTACGACGAATCCAAAACAGGAAAAAGACAGGAAGGCATGTACAGTGCCGTGTTCGGATTTATGAATAAGCTTGCTATTGCCCTGGTTTCCACGGTGAGTTCGTGGGTTCTGGTTCGGCTGGGATTTCAGGGACAGGATCTGCATCCTACAATGGAGCAGCTTTTTACACTGCGGTGGTTTTACATTGTCGTTCCTGTGGCCGCCATGATCGGAGCGATTCTCTGCATGTGGAAATACCCGCTCACCAAAGAAAAGGTACTGGAAATACAGAAGCAGCTCAAACTGAGACGGGGCGAATCCAGACTTCAATAATGCACTTATTTGATTAAACTATTTGGGAGGTGCCCGTGAAATCCAAATGGATCGAACATAAAGGAAAGAGAATTTTTTTGTCCGATTATTCCGGATTTCAGGATTTTAATGCGTTTAAAGCAGAAGTAGACTATTCAACCAGCATCACGATCACTCAGCCTGACGACTCGGTGCTTTTACTGGTGGATGTGACCGATACGGTCGGCAATCAGGAGATGGTCGATTACATCACAAAGTCTGCAAACAAAGATAAAGAAAAAATGAAAAAAACAGCGGTGATCGGTGTCAGCGGCTACAGAAGAATCTTTCTTAGAACTGTGGTACGGCTCACCGGTATGTCAGTGAAAGATTTCGATGACATTGAAAAAGCCAAGGATTGGCTGGTAAAAAACGAATCAAGTTAAATATGTATTCTTGACATTGATATAAAACGAGTATAAAATCCAAAACCGAAATATGTCGGAAATTAAAAATAAACGTCAAATCCTGCAACTTCTCAATCCTGAATTATCCGAAACAGAATTTGTATTTTGTACTTTCTCCGAATCAGGTTACGGCAATCTTGTCCATTTGAAACCAATCGCTTCCTGCCAGGAAAAAGAAGGCCTCACTTTGATCATCCCAAAAGAAAAAGCCGATGAATATCATTTTCACTATGAGTCGTATTATAAGAAAATTACGTTATCGGTGCATTCAAGTTTGGATAGTGTAGGCTTGACTGCAGTGGTTTCAGCCAAACTGACCGAAGCGGGTATCAGCACAAATATTATTTCCGCCTATTTTCATGATCATATTTTCGTTCCATCGGCACAAGCCGATCGGGCATTGAAGGTCCTTTTAGAATTGCAAAACGAGTATCGTTCCGATAAGTAAAATCACAAGTAGTTGAACAGTCATTCCACTATAATAAACAAACACACCAATAAAAAACGTCCCGGGATCGATTTCCCGGAACGTTTTATTTTATCCTATACTGAATACTTTTTACCGTAACAGTTAAAACTGTCAGATCTTTCCCTTAATTTTATCAGAGGAGAGATAACATTACAGAGAAAACCACCGGTTGATTTTGATCAAAAACACATCGTGTGGATAGACCTCGAAAAGCTGATTCATGTCATTTCTGAATGAAAAATCTCCGCTGTTATCATCTCCGGTCCGGTTTTGTGACCAGACAAAATAGACCGTCGACCCCGGCGTATATTCCCAGCGGATCACGAGGTTCGATCGAAACTGCCGGAAATTAAAATCCGGTTTATCAAAAGAATAATCCATTTCTCCATTCACATCTTCATCAATATCGTATCCTTCCCAATCCGGATTGTAGCTGATTTCATCTTCGGAAAATTCGTGAAACCGGTTTTCATATTTTGCTGCTCTCGGGTCTGTAATGCGCTTGAGATGGTTATACTTTCCGGCACAGACAAAAGGCTGGCCATAATACTGAATGGTCAAATTCGGTGTGATGCAGTAGGTAAGACGCAATGTCATTCCCGCTGTCTTCTGATCGATTCTTCCAAATACATATCGATTTTCCCCATCTTTTTCGAAAGTATCGATATACTGCAGATTGTCTCTGTTGATGTTGTAAAAAGGACCTGCAGAGAGCGAAAAGGCGTTGATGGGCTTCCATGTCAAATCGATCGAATAGTTGCTCTGGAAGGAAATTTTATCATTACTGATTGAATGGTAATAATCGCCATACAACCGTAATACCTTTCTGTTATCCGTCTGAAGATAGGAATAGAAGCTCCATCGTGACGGAAGATAAAGCGAGGGTCCGCCCCTGAGCGCACCAACATTAAGATCCCTGCCGTTGACCGATACATTGCCGCCCGCAAACCACTGGTTTTTAAACTGGAAGCTGAAATTGATGTTCCCTCCGGCAAATGTATCTTCTCCGCCGAAATTCCATCCTTTCCACTGATTGAAATTCAACCAAATCTGCCTGAAAATGAAAAAAGGTTCCAGTTTCCGATACTGTCCCCAGGTCCACTCCATAATCACATCGGCCTGTCTGAGATATCCCATATCGTTCAACTCCAGGCCCGGAGAGCGCCAGGTCACGCCGGCCATATATTGAAAATGTTCAGCTCCGAATTTAGCCAAGTAGGCAGTTCCTCCGAAACCGGTTAAAGAGGTCCGTTCAGGATCCAATTCAATATGATCCGCATCGGGACGTTGATAGAATCGGGGCGAATCTTCCTGCGTTTCAAGAATGGCTTCCCGGGATCCCTGTACATGACTGAATACATTGTTAAATGTAAACGTGTAGGTTCGGTTCTTCCATTGATGCGTAAAATCGATCCCCCCGGTTGTCGCGCTGCGATTCAGAAAATTGAGATGGTCATCGTTGATATCGCGGTATGTATTGGTCACCATTCCGCCAATCTGGCTCGCACCCCCGTTAAAATCTTTTTGAATACGCGTCAGGAAATAATTGGTCATTGGCTCAACAGTTTCGAATCGTCTTTTACCGTTGAAATCTATTTCAGCTTCTTCTTTTGAAGTGACTGCCTCCATAACTCCAATCGAATAACCTTTTTCTGTCTTGCCTGTCAGTTTCAACGCGCCTAAAATCGAGGCGCTCTCAGGCATATCGATATATTCATCATCTTCAGTATCCGGCTCATGATGCGGATAGGAACCGATCCTTCGCGAATAAAAGAGATTGTCAAAACCAAAATCTCCATCACCGATCATGAATTTATAATCAAGAATATTGCTGCCTTCGATAAAGAAAGGCCGCTTCTCGTCGAACCGGGTCTCATATGCTGTGAGATTCACCACGGAAGGATCGGCCTCCACCTGACCGAAATCCGGATTTAAAGTAAAATCCAGGTTGAAGTGGCTGGTCACACCGATTTTCCCATCCAAACCGAGATCCAGTTTATTTTTCCGGCCAGTCGCAAACGGGTTGCCCGCCTCTTCCTTGAATTTTTCGGTTTGTCCCATCACGAAGGGAAGCAGTTCAATACGTCTCGGCATGGAGATGTTGTTCAGGCCGTGAATCTCTCCGAACCGGTTTACCCAGCCCCTTGAATCCTGAGGGATAAATTGCCACACGGACCATTCATCTTCTCGATAAAGCCGCCGGGTCATTTGTATTCCCCAAACCTGTTCTTCTTTTTTGGAAAACCGAAGCTGGCTGAATGGAATTTTCATCTCGGCAATCCAACCCTCTTTATCAATACTCGTTTCGACGTACCATACCGGATCCCAATTCGAGTCCCAGTTGTCCCCGTCATTGGAAATGGCTTCATCGCCCTTTACGCCTGATGCATTGACATTGAATGAATACCCGGTTCGGTGATCAAAGTAACTGTCTATATTCAACTCGACCCAGTCTCCTTCGAATCCGTCCCGTCGGGACATGCGCCTGACAATCGAATCGGGGTGCGTATCGTAGGCACGTACTCCCACATAGAGATTATTATCATCATACAGAATTTTAAATGCCGTTTTCTGAGTCGCTGGATCTCCCTCGTTTGGCTGTCGTTGTGTAAAACCAGTCGCCCATTCGACACTCTCCCAGACCGGCTCATCCATAACACCGTCAATCTTCGGAGATTCCTGATTGACATGTTTGGTATTATAGATTTTCCGTTCGATTTTTTCTTCTTCAGCATAAAGTGTTGAAATGATTAACGATGCGATAAAAAACGTGGCTAAAAACAAGTTCATCGGTTTCAATAGTTTGCCCTCCTCCTCTTCAATTCAAAAAAGGATATAAAATATTGCACTTCGGGTCCAATTTTTCATAGAAGGATCCATTTCAATAATTATTTGAATTTAAAAACGGTTTGATAACACTTATTTAGACGGATTTGGCAGAAAAAAGGTTCATAAAAATTAAGTGGATTTTCGCAGATCATCTTGTTATATTAAACAATAATTCTGAATACTTTGATTGTTCTGAAGATTAATTCCGACTCATCTGGCCTTCGAAAAAAACATATAGAATGCATATAGTTTATAGTTAGTAATGCTCTTATCTATATACAGATACTTTTCGTAAAAGCATGTAAGCCGTATAACACTAGGTCCGGTTCCTATAAGAAGGAAAAATCCCTTTTTCTCGGGACCATTACTATACATTTCTCAATTCTCTTCAAGTTGTATAGTAATTTATTTGCATATTGTTACTATACAACATATATTATTCAATAGATTGTATAGTAACCGGAGTTTATGAAGATGGTTATCAAAAGTATCCTGAAGGAAGAGCTCGCGAATTCGCTTCGGATGAAGAAGCGTTACGAGCGAGAACTGGCGAAGCTGCCCAAGGGCAGCCTCGTTAGAAGAAACATAAAAGGGCATGAGTACTACTACTTGGTCTTCCGAGAGAACGGGAAATTCAAATCGATATACAAGGGTAAGTCCCTTCCGGATGAGGATTCGAAAAGATATCAAGAAGCCAAACATTTACGATCCAAGTACCGGCAGGCTCTTTCTCAGTTAAAAAAGCAAATCCACTACCTGGAAGGTGCCCTCCGTGGAAAAGAAGAAATATGATTTGTGTCTCGAAGTTTTGAGACGAATGAAGAGACAGGGCATTCTTGACAAAATCTTACTTGTGGGCAGTTGGTGTGTCTACCTGTACCAAGACTACTTCAAGAGCAGGACTTTCTTGCCTGCGCTCAGAACGCGGGATGTTGAGTTTCTCTTCCCAATTCCACTTCATCTCAACCAGAAAACCGATTTATTCAAACTGCTCAAGGATCTCGGATTTGTGTTGGACTTCAAAGGCGAACAGGGATACATCGTCTTCCAACATCCTGATCTTATTCTGGAGTTCCTCGTTCCTGCTCGCGGCAGAGAATCCAGTAAACCTTTTCCTATCGAGCAATTGGGCATCAATGCCCAACCTCTCAGATTCATGGATGCACTCGCAAGAAATCCCATACAAATGCTTTTCAACGACGTTACCGTTACACTACCACACCCTATTGACTTCGCACTGCACAAACTTTTGATTGCGGGACGGAGGAATAAAAAGGACAAAGCCGAAAAAGACAGAGCACAAGCTGTTGCGCTGCTAAAAGCCCTGAACATCGCTGGAGACTTCGAAACGGTGCGCACAGTATACTCAGAGATGCCAAAAAAGTGGAGAAGAACAATCAGGCAAGAGCTGCTTGCCCTGGGAGAACAACAGCTAATTGAGCTTATCGAAGAGAATTGAGAACCGAACC
>CAZTZL010000117.1:0-7221 GCA_964617625.1 uncultured bacterium | reverse complement strand
CGATCCCACGACGTCGCACCATCCATCGTCATCTCCACCGGAAGCAAAATCGTTTTTAAAATCTCTCCCGATGCGATTTCGATGCCTGCCTCTTCCAAAAGCTGCATCAGCATTTGCATCCGGTCCTTTTTATCCAATACGGCGGTGATCATGATCGTCTGCCTCGCCCTCTCGCTCTCGGGATTGATCAGGCCTGCAAATATGGGCACATCCTGTTCTAGTATATTATCTATATTCTGCCCTTCAAACATATTGCCCTTCGAAATACCGCATGTCGTCATAGCAAGGAGTACGTCCTCTTTATACTCGGTTTTGAAAAGCTGTATAATAAGAAAATACATGTTTATCCTCCATCCATTGTATTAGGCCTGTCTTTCTTTTGCTTTTGAAAGCGCCCACTTTGTTAAAAGCGGCCCAACAATTTCCGTAATCACTGTGGTAAACAAAAGCACATTAATGACAACAACGGCAATTCTTTCACCCGTCTCGCCGTATTCTCCTCCCGCAAATTCGTGTTGAACCATAATAGCCAGAGCCAGAGCCACACCGACTTGAGGGATAAGCGAAAATCCAATATACTTCCGGACTTGCGGAAGCGCTTTCCCTATAAGAGCTCCCAAACTGGCACCTGCAATTTTCCCGGTCATGCGCGACAGCAAATAAACCAGTCCAGTCAGACCAATAACAGGAAAAAGCCCCACATCCAGGTGCGCTCCTGCAAAGATAAAAAAGAAAGCAAATATCAGAGGAGACACATTCTCCAAAACTTTTGCGGACCTGCGGATAAGATTAACATTCAAATTGGACACCACAGTACCAAATGCCATGGCAGCCAATAGTCCCGAGAGATTATACGTCCGGGATACGGCCATCAGCGCCAACAGCGCAGCCGCAGTTCCCAGCAGAAGATCATCTGAATATCGGATCTTTCGGAAAATATACACGAATGCAATTCCGACTGCAGTGCCGACAATAATTGACAAACAGATTTCTAAAGCAGGCATCATCAGTGTGTGAAACAATGGCACATTCTGGCTCTTCAACATTCCTTTTACCACGGCCGATACAAATACATAGATCATCAGAGCGAAAGCATCATCGATCCCTACCACAGCCAGGATAGTGGATGTCAAAGGGCCCTTGGCCTTGTACTGCTGTATCACATGCACTGTCGCCGCAGGCGCTGTGGCCGAAGCAACCGCGCCAAGTATAAAAGCCAGATATATTTTTGAAGGCATAAGAACGGATATCGAGACTGAAACAACGACAAACGTCAGCGCAGATTCCAGTAAAGCAATGACGAGAATGGATTTCCCGAGTTTCTGGAATACCTCCCGGCGCAACTCGGCACCGATAGTGAACCCGATGATTCCCAAAGCAAAATCATTAATGATATCCATCCGGTCCAGAATTTCGGCATGGAAAACACCGATGAGTGAAATACCCAGAAAGATTCCAACCAGAACGTAACCTGTCACTATCGGCATCCCGATACGGTGTGTCAACCATTTGATAGCCAGGGATACCGCAGCCGCTAAAGCCAAATAACCAAGAATGTTCATTATTTGATCCCCAATCTAAAGGCTGCTGAAATGAGAAATGACTTCTTCTGCATCCTTGGCTTTGCTGAGTGCCCGTCTGCGCTTTTCATTTTTTAACACCAGGATAATTTTGGAGAGCAACCGCAGATATAACTGATGCTGGTCAGCCGAACCACCGATAAGAAAAATGAGATGAACGGGCTGATTGTCCAGCGCTTCCCAGGGAATCCCTTTCTTGCTGATACCGATTACAATGATAAAATCCTTCAGGGCCTGACTTTTCACATGCGGAATCGCAATTCCAAGTCCAATTCCCGTACTCATGATCTTTTCACGTTCAAAAATATCCCGGCGGAAAGTATCGTTATCGAGAATCTCGGGGGCGTTTTCCAATGTCTGTATTAATCTCTCGATTGCCCCCTCTTTTTTCGTCTCTTCCAAGAACACAACACGATCTTCCTTGAGATAATCCCGAAGATAAATCATACTTAAAGCTCCCATAAATGTGAATAAAACACTTTAAAAACAGAACTGAAACTGAATCAATATACAAAAATATTTTTTTATTTTACAGGATTTTATTAAAATGGCTACTCCTAAAAAATGATTATGAACACTCAATTTCTTGACTGTGCTTTTCCCATGACTAAAAAAATGCTTGTTAGAATCTCAACTTTTAATTACTATGCATCATTCATGAAAACGGTTTAAAGAAGGAGTGCTCGGTATGGGGATCATTGAAGTACAAAAGCTGGTCAAACACTTTAAAACCATCACTGCGGTGGATGGGATTTCCTTTACTGTGGAAACTGGGGAACGCTTTGGCTTGCTCGGACCCAATGGTGCCGGTAAAACAACCACAATGCGAATGCTGACCACACTTTTAAAACCGACATCCGGATCAGCCATCGTTGCCGGATACGATATCAAAGCAAATCGGGATGGTGTGCGCTCCAGTATCGGCATGGTATTTCAGGAACCGGCATTGGACCGGCAGCTCACTGGCCGTGAAAATCTTGATTTTCATGGCAGAATGTACGGAATGAAAAAATCCCTGCGTCAGGAACGCATCAAAGAAGTCCTGGATTTGGTTGAACTCTTTGATCGGGCTGACGACCTTGTACAAACCTATTCCGGTGGTATGCAAAGACGGCTGGAAATCGCCCGCGGACTCATGCATTCCCCAAAAGTGCTTTTTCTGGACGAACCCACACTCGGATTGGACACGCAGACCCGAAGGCGCATCTGGGATTACATTGTAAAACTGAAAGAAACGCGGAATACCACACTCGTGCTCACGACCCATTATATGGATGAAGCGGATCATCTGTGTGACCGTGTCGGCATCATTGACCAAGGCAAAATTGTGGCACTGGACACACCGCAGAAACTGAAAAATCTCATCGGTGCAGATGTAGTGACCCTTGAAACAAATTGCAATGAATGTGAAATCTTCCATCGGCTTGATTTCGTAAAAGACATGGTCCGTCATGGGAATAAAATCAGCCTCATGGTCGAAAACGGTGAACGTAAAATTCCTGAATTGATGACTTTTTCTCATGACAATCAGATTGAAATCACAAGCGTCGAACTGCATAAGCCGAGCCTTGAGGATGTATTTCTTCAATTTACAGGAACGACCATCCGGGACAGGGAAGCCGGCGAATCCGATAAAAAGAAACACTTTCGCACAAGAGGACGAAGATGACCATTCGTCCCGGTACATAAAAGATATCTGAACATAATAAATTGGACAGGATAAAAAAATGATTAAAATCAATGGACAGGCAATTGCAATGTTGTGGCTGCGGGAAATGAAACGCACCTGGCGGGCAAAGAGCCGTATCATCGGTTCGATCATGATGCCCCTGTTTTTTCTTGTGTTCCTGGGAAGCGGTTTTCGCCGGGCCACACTGCCAAATATGCCCGAAGGCGTCGATTACATCTCGTATCTCATTCCAGGCTCGATCGGTATGATGCTGCTTTTTAGCAGCATTTTCGGAGGTCTCCAGGTATTGTGGGACAAAGAATTCGGATTTCTCAAGGAAATCATGGTCACACCGGTTTCGAGATTATCCATTGTACTCGGGCGCATGGCCGGCGGATCAACCGTTGCCTTGGCCCAGAGCCTGCTTATCTTGTTTCTGAGCGCCTTATTTGGTTTTAAAATTCAAAGTGCCAACGGCTTTTTTACAGCATTCCTGTTTATGATTCTCATTGCCTTCACATTTATCGGCCTCGGACTGGCGTTCGCCTCAAAAATGAAAGACATGCACGGGTTCCAGCTGGTTATTAACTTTGTCGTCTTTCCTCTGTTTTTTCTTTCCGGAGCCTTGTATCCTGTAAAAGGGCTTCCTTCCATACTCAAACCCCTGGTTTATATGGACCCATTAACTTATGGTATAGATGGACTGAGGTTCGGACTCCTTGGTGTTTCGACCTATTCACCTGTTCTGGACTTTGCAATACTGACAGGAATTTGTGTTATAGTCGTGACAGTCGGATCGATCCTGTTTGAGACCAGCGATGTGGGGCAATGATTCTTTCCCATACTTATAACAAATTTAACTCTTGTCTGAAAAAACAGTTGCAGATATCGGAATTTTTAATTACATTTCGCTATATAACGAAACAACAATGAGGTTTAACTTTGGTAACTTTTATAAAAACCTTCAAGGCTCTATCTGACAGAAACCGTATCCGCATTCTCAAAATTCTGGAAGTTCGTCCTTTGTGTGTCTGTGAAATCACTGCCATCCTGAATCTGGCACCTTCGACAGTCTCAAAACACCTCTCGATTCTCAGAGAAGCCGGATTCATCTTTGATCAAAAAGAGAACAAATGGGTCAACTACCATCTGAACAGCGCAAGCCAGCTTCCACAAATCAAAGAACTCCTTCCGCTCCTGAAGAGATGGCTTATGAATGACTCTGAAATAAAAAGGGATAAAGAAAAGGCGAAAATTGTGAACCGCGAAAAACTGTGCGGAACCTAAAATTTTTTTATACTGTATAATTCGTTATTTGACGAAATGAAAAGTGAGACGCTATGAACTGGAAGAATGAATGGAAAAAACTGCTCTGGATTTCAGCTGTTTTTTTAACTGCCTATTTCCTCCCTGTTGAAAAGACACGCTTTACACAAGCCGTTCATGAATCACTGGCCCTTGTCAAATGGTACGCCAGAGAGCATGTTCTTTTATGTCTTGTACCGGCTTTTTTTATTGCAGGTGTTATCAGTGTATTCATCAGTCAGGCAGCGGTGATCAAATATTTCGGTGCAAAAGCCAAAAAATGGCTGGCCTATTTCGTGGCATCCGTTTCGGGAACGATACTGGCGGTCTGTTCATGCACCATCCTCCCTTTGTTTTCAAGCATCTACAAACGGGGCGCAGGACTTGGCCCGGCCATCGCCTTTCTCTACTCCGGCCCTGCGATCAACATTCTGGCTATTATTTTAACGGCCCGGATTCTGGGAGCCGAAATGGGCATCGCACGGGTGATCGGAGCTGTTGTGTTCAGTGTGGTGATTGGTGTCATTATGCATTTCATCTACCGCAAAGAAGAAAAAGTAAAAGCCGGTGCACAGCTTATAATGCCTGAACCTGAAGAGATACGTCCTCTCTGGCAAACCGCATCCCATTTATTTATACTGGTCGCTATTTTGGTTTTTGCCAATTGGGGTAAGCCCGTGGACAGCGCGGGTCTCTGGCACATGATCTGGTCGGTTAAATGGTGGATCACCGGATTTTTCGGTATTTTATTTGGAATTTCTCTTATCACCATACTTAAATTGGGCTGGCAAAAAGTGACACTGGCTGCGGCTCCCGTTATTTTAACGGCCGCACTATTTCCAAACAATCCATTGATTCCATTTGCCATCGGCGTACTTGGCACATCCATTCTCATCAGCCAGAAAGAGGGCGAGCCTTCTTTGTGGATGTCGTCTACCTGGGATTTTGCCAAACAGATTCTGCCGCTTTTGGCTGCCGGCGTCCTGATCGCTGGACTTCTGCTCGGATCACCTGGAAGTGGTGAAGGCTTGATCCCCGCAAAATGGATCTCTTCCCTGGTTGGTGGGAATTCTCTCTTTTCCAATTTTTTTGCATCCATCACAGGCGCATTTATGTATTTTGCTACACTGACGGAAGTCCCCATTCTTCAGGGACTCATCGCGAATGGAATGGGCAAAGGACCGGCTTTGGCTCTGCTCCTCGCGGGCCCGGCGCTGAGTTTGCCCAACATGCTGGTCATCCGCAGCGTGATCGGCACACAGAAAACCATTGTTTTTGTTTTGCTGGTTGTGGTTATGGCAACAATCACAGGACTGATTTTCGGATCACTATTTTAAAGGAGATTCACAATGAAAAAATTACAAGTTTTAGGGACTGGCTGCCCGAAATGCCGAAAGCTGACCGAGCTGACCGAACAGGCCGCCAAGGAACTTGGCCTCGAATATGAAATCATAAAAGTAACAGACATTAATGAAATAATGAGCTTCGGCATAATGATGACGCCCGGTCTTGCTGTTGATGGCGAATTGAAATTATCCGGAAGGCTCCCGAATGTGGAAGAAATTAAAAAGGTGCTGGTTTAAGGAGGACTCATGAAGCAATCGATCCGACACACTGTTATTATCACGTCTTCCTTTTTTCTGATTGCCGGATGTAATGGCCAGAAAAGTGAGGGATCTAAAAAAGACTTACAATCTGAATCTGCAAAGTCTGATTCAGCCAACGACGTCACAAGTCAGAAAACGGATTTGGAAAATCCACTTGTGACCTTCGTCGAACTGGGATCTGTAAAATGCGTTCCCTGCAAAATGATGCAGCCGATTATGAATGAAATCGAAAAAGAATATGCTGGACAGGTGGATGTGATCTTTCATGACGTGTGGACCGAAGAAGGCCAACCGTTTGCTGATCAGTACGGAATTCGCGCGATCCCCACACAGGTATTTTTGGATCAGAACGGCTTGGAGTATTTTCGGCATACGGGATTTTTCCCAAAAAATGAGATTATAAACGTATTAAAACAAAAAGGCGTTCAGTGATCCAGGATATTTTCGTCTGGTTGACAAAAAGTCTGAGCGGTTCGGTATGGCTCGCGCTGACTGCTTCGTTTTTATGGGGCATAATGAGCATTCTTCTCAGTCCCTGTCATCTTTCCTCGATTCCCTTGATTATTGGATTTATAAATGGACAGGGCATCGTGACGAAGAAACGGGCCTTCATACTGGCGGGTCTCTTTTCTGTCGGTATTCTTGTTACAATTGCGACTATTGGTCTGATCACTGGATTGATGGGACGCATCATGGGCGATGTTGGGAAAACCGGGAATTATATCATTGCCGTGATTTTCTTTGTAATCGGCCTTCACTTACTTGAGGTGATCCGTCTGCCTTTTCTTGGTGTTTCCAATCAACCGAAAGTGAAAAAGAAAGGTGTTCTTGCTGCGTTCGTGATAGGACTCCTTTTCGGTGTGGCTCTGGGCCCCTGCACATTTGCGTACATGGCGCCTGTGCTGGGAATCGCTTTCAGTGTGGCTTCCACACGTCCCGTCTTTACGATTTTGCTGGTTTTATTCTATGCGATCGGTCATTGCTTGGTAATTGTATTGGCAGGAACATTCACCAGTATGGTACAGAAATATTTGAACTGGAACGAACGTTCCAAAGGTGC
>CAZTZL010000116.1:0-7307 GCA_964617625.1 uncultured bacterium | reverse complement strand
ACATATCAAAAATAATATTTACCTTGAAATTGGCCTTTTCCATTTGTATCTTTTTATGATTAGTCATTTGGATCAACTGAAAAAGTACAAGATTAAAAATCTTGGTATCCCAGGTTTGATTCTGTAAAATGCCGAAATAATGGAACCCCGTTTTCAAGGCGAGGTTTTTTATTTTCTAATATTCAGGAAAGGATTTATCAAATGTCACCCAAAAATAATCAATCCGGCAACATGCCAGCCGGCCCGGTCAATCAGGCCAGCTCCCGTCAAAATCCGAATATCAAACCCACCCCTCCTAGAAATAATTTCAGAATTATTGTTACTCTCTCGCTGATTGTTGCAGTCATCGTATTCATTTTTTGGTTATATTTAATCAACAAACGCGACTTCGTTTCGACGGATGATGCCTATATAGATGCCAACCGGGTTTCAGTCAGCGCCAAACTCCTCGGACGCATCAGTGCGTTAATGGTGGACGAAGGCGATTCCGTGCTTGCGGGGCAAATCCTTGTAAAATTGGATGACAGCGATCTGCGAGCCCAGGCAGCCCAGGCCCATGCTTCAGTGAAACTTGCACAGGAAAATATCATACTGGCTAAAGTCAATCTAAAACGTGCGAAAGAAGATTACGAACGGGCCAAAATTCAATTTCGTGATGGCGTGATACCGAAGGAGCAGTTCGATCATGTTCAGAGTGATTATAAAGCCGCCATGGCGCGAATCGGTATTTCCATGGCCCAGGCCCAGACTTCAGCCGCTCAGGTGGGCATTGTTGAAACACAACTGAATAATACAACACTCGCATCGCCGATGGACGGTGTGGTTTCCAAGCGATGGGTCATGGCAGGTGATATCATCCAGCCGGGACAGGCAATTTTCTCGATTTATGATTTAAAAAATGTCTGGGTAACTGCCAATCTCGAAGAGACGCGGATTAACGCACTTCATGAAGGGAATTCAGTCGCCATCAAAATCGATTCGCATCCCCATCAGGAATTTACAGGCAAAATTATCCGGATTGGTTCCAGCACGGCTGCCCAGTTTTCACTCCTCCCCCCTAACAACGCATCCGGAAACTTTACCAAAATTACACAACGGGTACCGATAACCATATCCATTAATCGTCCTGCCGGTTCCGTTCCGGTCCGTTTGCTTCCGGGTATGTCCGTGAATATTAAGGTAAAAGTGCACTGACCATGCCTTTTTTTCTAAGATTCCATTTTAAGAAACCGGTGTTTGGGCAAATCCCTTCACTCAATCACGAGCATAAATCCTACAAGTGGTGGGTACTCGCCAACATCATGATCGGTACATTCATGGCCGTTTTAGACGCCACAGTTGTCAATGTCGCCCTCCCTAAAATCATGGCTGCTTTCGGCTCTGATCTTGACCGGATACAATGGGTCCTGACTGCTTATCTCCTTGTTTTCGGCGTCATGCTGCCGACATCCGGCTGGGTGGCCGATCATTTCGGGTACAAGCGTACCTATTTCTTTGCTTTGTCCCTGTTCACGCTCGGATCGTTTTTATGCGGTCTGGCCTGGAACGAATATTCATTGATTATTTTCAGGATCGTACAGGCCATGGGCGCCGGATTCCTCATGCCGGTCGGCATGGCCATCGTAACCCGCGAATTCCCGCTCCGGCAGCGGGGCGTTGCTCTCGGATTCTGGGCAATCGCCGCCGCGGCTTCTATTTCTCTCGGCCCCCTCATTGGCGGATATCTTGTCGATCACATTGGCTGGAACGCCATTTTCGATGTGAATGTCCCAATCGGGATACTCGGCCTTTTCGCTACATGGATCATACAGCGTGAGTATAAAACCGAACAAACCCGGTCTTTCGATCTTACCGGATTTATATCCATGGCCGTCTTTCTTATCGCATTGCTTTTAGCGCTTTCCGAAGGAAATGCTGCGTGGAATACTGGCGGTTGGACATCGCCTTTCATACTAACCTGTTTTCTGATCTCCGGAATCGGACTGGCTATCTTCCTTTTTATTGAATTCACGACAGAGCATCCGCTGATCGAAATTTCACTTTTCAAGGATTTTAATTTTGCTGTAACGAATGCAATTTTGTTTATTTTCGGATTGGGAATGTTCGGAAGTACGTTTCTCCTTCCATTGTATCTTCAGAATTCACTTGGTTACACGGCGCTTCAAGCCGGGGCTTTTTTTCTTCCGGTCGGCATCATTCAGGCATTCACATCACCCGTTTCCGGCCTGTTGTCCGATAAAATCAATCCCAAAATACCCGGAGCTATCGGTATTTTTTTACTGGCGCTCAGTCTCTATCTGAATTCCTTTTTGTCGCTTTATTCCGAACATGCACAGATCATGCTCCCTCTGGTCATTCGCGGATTTGCCATGGGACTGCTTTTCACTCCGCTTTCAACGCTCGCACTCTCGAGTATCTCAAAAGATAAAATCGCTCAGGCATCCGGATTATTCAATGTGATCCGGCAGCTGGGGGGAAGTTTCGGCGTCGCCTTCATGGGCGCGATGCTGACGCGGAGGACCATTTATCACACAACCATTTATGGGCAAATGATCGATCCGCAATCGGCCGTTTTCCGGCAGATCGTTTCCGGACTCGCCCGGTTCAGCCAGCTCAGTATTGGAGGATCGCAGGGCATCGCACTGCAGAGGGCCCAGGCTTTGCTTTTATCGCATGTCACAAAACAGGCATTCGTACAGGCGGTTTGTGACGATTTTCTGATAGCGGCTGTGATTTCCATCGCAGGGGTTCTGCCGATTCTAATCTTGAAATCCAAAAAGCGGAAAAAGGCGGATCAAATGCCGGCGATG
The DNA here is from genome assembly GCA_964617625.1 of uncultured bacterium. GTDB lineage: Bacteria > Zhuqueibacterota > QNDG01 > QNDG01 > DSAB01 > CAZTZL01. Next base: position 4,497 of record CAZTZL010000116.1, on the reverse strand, counting down.
AAATAATCCGCCACTCCTTTGTTTTTCAATGGTAAATTTTAAAACCATTTTCAAAAGATAATAAAGGGACTCATCATTCATGAAACGGTACCAGGGGAAAAACCTCGATTTACAGTGGCAGATTTTAATTGGAATCGTTGCCGGGCTGATATTGGGAATTGTAATCCATCAGACCATCGGCCCCCATATTACAGACAATCCTTTCGCCACATTCAAAATGATATTTCAACTGGGAGGAGACATTTTCATTAGACTCCTCCGCATGCTGATCGTCCCTCTCGTATTTGTTTCAATTTTCATGTCTATTGTAAATCTGGGCAATATCCGCGAACTGAAAAAAATTGGTTTGACGACAGTTGTCTATTACCTGGTGACCACGGCTCTGGCTGTTTTGGCAGGTATGATTCTGGTCAATCTGATCCATCCGGGAAGGGGATTTGATCCTGAAACAACGGCCGCATTAAAAAGCACGATGAGCGTTCCGGAAAGTGTAATTCAAGAGGGCGTGGGACAAAAAAACGCCCTGATTATCATCATTGAAACATTGGTTCGCATGATCCCGGTCAATCCTGTTGCGGCCATGGCCAATGCGGACATTCTTCAGGTCATCTTCTTTACAATCTTTATCGCGATCGTCACTGCTCTGCTGGGCAAATCCTCCGAACCTTTTGTCCGCGTTATGGAAAGTGTGGATCAAATCATGACACGGTCCATTCTGCTGATCATGAAAATTGCGCCTTACTGCATCTTTTTGCTGGTCACCACATTGATGATTGATCTGGGTTTTCAGGCCATTATCGCTTTGGGCAAGTATGCAGCGACTGTACTGATCGGTCTCACTTTTCATGCATGTATAACTTTACCGCTTCTGGTTTTCTTGATAGGAAGGTACAATCCGTTCCGGCTGTTTAAAGCCATGCTTCCTGCAATACTGACGGCGTGGTCCACGGCCTCAAGCATAGTGACCCTGCCGATCACGCTGGATTGTCTGGAAAATAAAGCGGGAGTGCACCGTAAAATCGGAAATTTTGTGCTTCCTCTGGGCGCGACCGTGAACATGGACGGAACCGCGCTGTATGAGTCCGTGGCCGTGATTTTTATCGCTGAACTATTAGGCTATCCCCTTCCAATCGGAACCCAGATAATTGTTTTCATCACAGCCACACTCGCTGCAATCGGTGCTGCGGCCATACCCGGCGCCGGGCTGGTCACCATGGGCATAGTGCTGACCGCCGTCGGACTGCCCCTCGAGGGAATCGGGCTTATTCTGGCTATTGACCGGATTCTGGATCAATTCCGTACTGCCGTGAATGTGTGGGGCGATGCTACAGCCGGTGTGGTTGTCGGCAGACTGGACAATGCAATCACGGATGTACCCAGACAAAACTGATTTTTTTCGCTGATCAATGAGGATTTCGCATTATCTATTCTATTTCACGGATAAAAATTGTCACGATTTTCAAATTAAAGTGTTCTTCTCGCGGCATTCGGAAAATCTCCGTCTCGGACAAAATTGATTCCTTTTCCTGTTTGAGAGATTTTTCTTTTTCAACTTGCCTTTTACAAAGAACTTTCCTAAATTTTCTCCCTTTGTATTATCAATGAAGGACAACGCATGAAATTGGGAATCACAGGACTGACCCTCTCCGGAAAAACCACACTGTTCGAAGCAATCACCCGGCAGATCGATCCTGCAAAAAAAGGGGAAAGCCGCATCGGAACGATCCGCGTGCCGGACGAACGGATCGACCGGTTGAGCGCCATGTACAACCCCAAAAAGACCACCTATGCCCAGGTTGAATATTTTTTACCCGGCACATTGGGAACAGGCGGAGATGCCAAAGAAGGACAATACTGGAATCAGGTGCGTCCCTGCGATGCGTTGATTCACGTGATCCGCAATTTTGAAGCCCCGGGTTTCGATCCGCCGAATCCTTTGAACGATTTCCGTAAACTCGATCAGGAGCTGATTTTTGCCGATTTAGTCGTTGCGGACAAACGGCTGGAACGTCTGAAATTGGACATTGAACGCCACCGCAAAATCGACGAGAAAGAGCATGAGCTGCTGATGGCATGCAGGGAAACACTCGAAAATGAAATCCCTCTCCGCAAGAAATCCGAACTGGCCAGCGACCCCCTGCTGCGGGGATTTACTTTTTTGTCCGGCCGTCCGATGCTGACGATATTCAACAACGGTGAAGGGGATTTTGATATTCCGCCTGCTCCGGAGATCGCGGACAACGAAACCTGTCTGGCCATCTGCGGACGGATCGAACATGAAATCGCACAAATGTCGGATGAAGACGCGGCAGCCTTCCTCAACGAGTACGGCATTGCGGAAGCGGCCGTAAACCGTATTATTCAAGCCTCCTACGATCTATTGGGGCTTATCTCCTTTTTTACCGTGGGTGAAGACGAAGTCCGCGCCTGGACCATTCAGAAGGAAATTAGCGCCGTGGACGCCGCCGAGGCCATCCATTCCGATATTAAAAAAGGATTCATCCGCGCCGAAGTGGTTTCGTATAAAGACTTAATGGAAGCGGGAAATTATGCGGCCGCGCGTAAAAAAGGAACCGTCCGGCTGGAAGGAAAAACCTACACCGTTCAGGACGGAGACATCATCGACTTCCGGTTTAACGTTTGATCTTTACATAAGTAAAATCTTTTCTCATACTCTCCTAAAATTAAGTGGATTTTCGCAAATCATCTTGTTATATTAACCGATAATTCTGCCTCTTCTGTACTTAAACTTAATTCTGTTTAATCAACTACTCGGCTCAAATGGAAACAGGGGAAGTGTCACAAAAGCATATAAGCTTAGATACAACAGAAGTTCCGAATATCAAATAGTTAGCAATAACAAGAGAGGAAGTAATGAATACCATTCAAAAATTAACTGTATTAGTTTTATTTCTAGGAGCATCCGAAATAATTTTGGGGTGTACAATTTTTACTTCTTCGTCTAAAGAAGCTGTCTTTGCAGGCAATAACGAAGATATGTGCACCACAAACACATTAATACATTTAATACCTTCCACGGAAGATAGTTATGGCCGAATTTTTTGGGGATTTAAAGGAGATGGAAATTACCAGGGAGGCATGAACCAATACGGCTTGTTTTTCGATGGAGCAAGTACCCCACAAGTCGAAATGACTAACTGGAATTTACCTGAATTTGGAGAAAGGTACATTTTTGAGGTTGTATTAGAAAAATGCAAGACACTAGAAGAAGCAATTGAATTTATAAACCAATATTCATTACCGTATTTAAAATTCTGTCATATTCTAATTGTAGATGCATCAGGTGATGCTGCAATAATAGAGTGGGGTAATAATAAATTTAATATTCTTAGAAAAGGCGAAAAGAATTATCTGGTCGCAACAAATTTCAATATCACAGAATCTGCAAATCCTGCAAATGAATGCTTCAGATATTCTACTGTGGAAAATATGCTTGATAATTCTGAACCTACAGTTGAACTATTTAAAAACATCCTTTCCTTAACACATGTAGAGGGCAAATACCCAACGGTTTATTCAAATATTTGCGATTTAAAAAATCAGAAAGTCTATTTGTATAATTTCCATAACTATTCTTATTGTAAAGAAATTAATCTAAAGGAAGAATTAATGAAGGGCGAGAATCAATATATGATTCGCTCATTTTTTCCTGTGTCTACTTCTGAAGCTATGTTCAGGATGATGAATGACTGTAGTGATAATTTAGATAATGCTCCCACCTGTCAGATAACTTTTAAAATAAAACTGAAAATACCATTTTTAGGTGAGAAATTATTTATTCAGGGTGGTGCAAAGGAATTGGGAGATTGGGACAAGCCAGGTATTGAATTAAAAAAAATAAATAGCCAAACATATGAGAAAACTATTTCCATTAAAGAAGGAAAGATGTTTGATTTTACTGTATCCACATCAAATGATAATTACTATTTATTTGATTCTAGTTTAGAACAAATTAGAGAAAAAGCTATTGAAGTAAAAAATGATACTACTATTACAATAATTATTAGTGATTGGGAAAAGAAAGAATAATTTACAATTGCTAACAATTGTTTACAAGGGAATTTAAACCGCTGCGGCTTTTTGAGTTTTGAATGTTTTGTGGAATCACTTTTTCAGGGACAGTATCTTTTTGTTTTTCAACCGGTTATTATTGTAGTTAGGCAACCCACACAAAGGCAGGTCCATACCCAATGAGCATGAGAAAAGTGTTGTTGTGCTGGTCGGTTGCAGTGTGCTTCTGTGCATCGTGTACGACCTCTATCAGGAGAGATGACAGGGATTCCTCCGCAGCCAAGAAAAAATCGCCGCCAGCAGCAAAGGCCAAGCAAGCCTACATCCGCTCCCCCGACGAGCTCGTCTCGGAACAAATCCGGACTCGCATCGAGGCCGCCGGCGTCGTTACAGAACTCCGCGCAGGCGGAGAACCGGTCTACGCAAGCGAGGCGCTCCCCGGCTTCTACGAGCGGCGGCTCTATC
>CAZTZL010000115.1:0-7388 GCA_964617625.1 uncultured bacterium | reverse complement strand
AGACGCTCTGGAAACACTGGCCCTGTTTCGCGAGATGGAGAATCTCTGATTTGAAATACATTGACGAATTTCGTCAAACAGAAGTTGCGAAGCGTTTGGCCCAAAAGATTCATCAATTGGCCGCAGGGAAAAAGATGGCATTCATGGAAGTCTGCGGCACGCATACCATGACCATTGCGCGAAACGGAATTCGTGAGATGCTGCCGGAAAGCATCACTCTAATCTCCGGGCCGGGATGTCCGGTCTGTGTGACGCCGAACCGGTTCGTGGATACGGCGATTGCCCTGTCCCGCCAACAGGATGTGATAATCACCACTTTTGGGGATATGATCAAAGTCCCCGGATCGACATCAAGTCTCGAAGCTGAACGGGCCAGCGGGGGCAATATTCAGATCGTCGGTTCCACACTTGAAGCATTGGATCTGGCCGGGATTCATCCCGAGAAAAAAGTTGTTTTTTTAGGGATCGGTTTCGAAACGACGGCACCCACCGTCGCAGCCTCCATACTGGAAGCCAGACGTTTGGCTCTCCAAAATTACCATGTGCTTTGCGCCCATAAAACCATGCCTCCCGCCATGGATGTGTTGAGCCGAGGCGAAGTTCATATTGACGGATACCTTTGCCCGGGACACGTCAGCACTATCATCGGATCTGATGCCTACTTCCCAATCGTTGATAAATATCGAATCGGATGCGTTATCGGAGGATTCGAACCTCTCGATGTGCTTCAATCCATTTTATTGCTTGTTCAGCAGGTACGTAGCGGCAGTCCTGCCGTAGAGAATGAATATTCCAGAGCAGTACGGCCAGAAGGGAACCGTAAGGCACGGGGTATTCTTTCGGAAGTGTTTGATTCGTGCGATTCCGAATGGCGCGGAATCGGAGTCATCCCGGAGAGCGGACTTAAAATTTGTGAAAGTTACCAGCAATGGGACGCATTGGTTCAAATCCCTGTGCAGGTAGAACAGACGCGGGAACACCGATTATGCCGATGCGGCGAGGTGCTCCGGGGGAAAATCCGGCCTTTGGAATGTTCTCTTTTTGGCGCAGGTTGTACGCCGGATACCCCGATTGGTGCCTGCATGGTTTCGACCGAAGGGACATGCGCCGCCTATTATAAGTATCAAGCATATCAGAAGAATTAGGAGTTTGACATCCCAGATACTCAACGAGTGAAACTGGTCCACGGAGGAGGGGGAAGGCTTTCCCGTCAACTCATCGATGAGGTTTTTCTCCCGGTTCTCGGAAACCGGTACTTAAATACACTCGATGACAGCGCGAGGCTGGAGCTGTCCGGATCGAAATTGGCTTTTACGACCGATTCGTTCGTTGTTGATCCGATTTTTTTCCCGGGAGGGGATATCGGGCGTCTCGCGGTTTGCGGGACAGTCAATGATCTTTCCGTTGTCGGAGCGAAACCGCTCTATTTGAGCATCGGTCTTATCATCGAAGAAGGATTCCCCATGGAACAGTTGAAACGTATTGTGGAATCCATCAAGAAAACTGCTGACGAGGCGGATGTGCTTGTTGTTACCGGGGATACCAAAGTGGTTGAGCGCGGTAATGCGGACGGTATTTTTATCAATACATCCGGTATCGGGATTCTTCGGGATAAAGTGGAGATCTCGGGTTCAAATGCCATGATCGGGGATCGCATCATCGTAAACGGGCCGCTGGGGAATCACGGCATGGCCATTGTCACCTCCCGGCAAAATCTTGGTTTTAAAAGTCAAATACACTCAGATGTGGCTCCTTTGAACCATTTAACGGAAAAAATGTTGGAAACCACGGACCGGATTCACGCCATGCGGGACGCGACACGAGGCGGTGTTGTGACTGTTTTGAATGAAATCGCTCAAAGTTCCAATGTCGGAATTGAGTTGGATGAACAGGAAATCCCCGTTTCAGAAGATGTCAGGGGGGCCTGTGAAATCTTAGGATTTGATCCGCTTTATATGGCGAATGAGGGTGTTCTTGTCGCTTTTGTCCATTCGGACGATGCTGAATCGCTGGTCAAAGAAATGAAAAAGTTGAAATACGGCAAGAAAAGTAAAATCATCGGCAGGGTCGTGGAAACATCTCAAGGCAGAGTTACCCTTCGGACAAAAATTGGCAGCCGCCGCATTCTTGATATGTTGAGCGGAGAACAACTTCCGAGAATTTGTTAGATGGAATAAAATCCGGACCGACTTTACAGAAATCAACAAATCTTAATATTTATTAAAAAATATTGGATTTTTTACACTTTTTTTTATTACATTATTTATGCTTTGTTTGTTGAGGAGATGTAGAAGCGTTATCTCTTTTTAGCTGCTCAAGCACTTCTTCGTAGAATACTTTCCAGCGTTTTGGTTTTTTATTGAAATAAGCAAGAGTCTGGTCGTATTCTTCTTGAGTGTATTGATACTTATGCAAAACAGCGATTGATGAATCGATATAAGCTTTTTGAGGGCTGATGTTTTTTCCCTTCAGTTTAAGAAGTTCTGTATAAATGTGAACAAATTTTTGTTGTTTTGCCGGCAGGCGAGAATGCCGGTCACTGCTGCATGAAAGAAATAGTATAACGACAAGCAGGGAAATGATGTGCTTCATGAAATCGTTCTCCAGAAAAAACAGAAAACAGCATTGGTTGATATAATTACAACATTTGTATTTTAAAAGTCAAGAAGAATATAAGTAATGAAGGATTTGTCTAAAGGAATTGAATAACAATATATACAAATCACTGAAATAGTATGTTCTGTATTCCATAAACATGTGAAAGAGAGTTATTATGACAGAGGAGAACTGGATAGATTTACATCTTCATACCAGTTATTCGGATGGTTTGCTGAGTCCTCATGAAATGGTCAAACATGCAAAAATATTGGGATTAAAAGCCATAGGGATTGTAGATCATGATACAGTGGACGGTATTGTTCCGGCTGTCGAGGCAGGGAAAAATGAGGGTGTAGAAATTGTGCCCGGGGTTGAATTAAGCAGTCAGTGCGACGGGAGGGATATCCATATCATCGGGTATTATTTTGATATGGAATCACCAAAATTTAAAAAGTATTTGACTCTGTTCCAGAAAGAACGATACAAACGGGCAGAAAAGATGGTCAAAAACCTGAACAATCTGGGTATTCACGTTTCAATGGATGAGGTGGAGGGGCGGGCCAAAGGGAACTCCATCGGAAGGCCCCATCTGGCTGAAATTCTGATGGAAAAAGGATATATTGAGACGTTTCAGGAAGCTTTTCACAAGTATATCGGTTACGGATCGAAGGCGTATGAGGAAAAGTACCAGATTGTTCCGGAAGAGGCGATCCGGCTGATTTCGGAAGCCAAAGGGCTTTCTTTTTTGGCTCATCCGGGATATCCGATTCATGATGATATGATATTCAGACTAATCAAGGCTGGTCTGGATGGATTAGAAATTTATCATCCGAAACTCGACCCGAATCGAATGCGGCATCTTCAAGACATTGTCAGAGAACACGGCCTTTTAATTTCCGGCGGTTCCGATTGTCACGGCGGGAGAAATGGAGAACTTTGTATCGGCAAATACAATGTTCCCTATTCGGTTCTTGAAGAGATCAAACTGAGAGCCGGGATTGGATTGGATTGAGATACTGAAAAGTCATGAAACGGAAAATGATACAAGATCCGGTGCAAAAGATATTGATTGTCAAATTGCGGGCCATTGGCGATGTAGTCCTCTCGACGGCTGTTATTCCGAATTTAAAAAAGGCTTTTCAATCTGCGGTGATTCATTTTGCCGTAGAGCCGGCAGGCGAAGAAGTCATCAAGGGAAATGAGGATATCGACCGTGTGATCGTACTGCCTTCCAAAAAGACGGAGAAATCATCCCGAGTGAGCCGAATGTTTGAATCGATTCGATTTGTAAAGAATCTTCGAAAAGAAAAATACGATCTGGTATTTGATCTGTTCGGGAATCCAAGAAGCGCTTTTTTAACGTGGGTCACAGGAGCAAAATATCGTGTGGGATTTAATTTCAGGGGCAGAAAATATGCGTACAATATTCGTGTCCGGCCCCGCGGAGACCGCGTTCATGAAGTGGATTTTAATCTGGATGCACTCCGTGAGTTGAACATTCCCATTATCGATCGATTGCCCTATTTCCCTATTCCTGAGAAAGCAGAGGAAAAAATCAATCGATGGATGGATGGTCGGCGAATTCGACGACAATTTCTGGCCGGAATTCATCCGTGGGGAAGCTGGGAAGCGAAACGCTGGGGGCTGAATCATTTTGCGGAACTGGCGGACCGGCTGTCTGAAACGTACAGCGCGAATGTGATCGTTCTCTGGGGGCCGGGAGAACAACAGCACGCTAAAAAGGTTTGTTCGCTCGCCCGAACGGCTCCGATTCTGGCCCCGGAAATGTCTCTGAAAGAATTGGGAGCCCTGCTCGCCCGATGCGATTTGGTGATTGCCAATGATTCGGGCCCCATGCATATTTCTGCGGCTGTCGGGACGAAAACCATCGGCATTTACGGGCCAACTTCGTGGAAATTTCAGGGGCCGTTCGGTGCCGGCAACGCTGTTGCTTATAAACAGGGGCTGACCTGTCTCGGCTGCAACCGGTTAACCTGTGATGAAATGGTTTGTATGAAAACATTGACTGTGGATGATGTGATGCAGGTGGTCCAAAAGGTAGTCTCAATAAAAACTTTTTCAGGATCCAAACAACATGAATTCCGGCAAGCCTGACCCGATCTCGGTTATTATCATTACGAATAACGAAGAAAAAAATATCGGCCCGTGTCTGGAGAGCGTGCGATGGGCGGACGAACGGATTGTAGTGGATTCTTTCAGTCAGGATCGTACCGTTGAAAAAGCAAAAAGCATGGGAGCGACCGTGTTTCAAAGGGACTGGTCCGGTTTTGCCGATCAGAAGCGATTTGCGCTCGAACAGGCAAGCCATCCCTGGATTCTGAGCATTGATGCAGATGAAAGGGTATCGGACGAATTGGGGAAAGGGATACTAAAAATTCTAAGCGAGGGGACTTCCCATGACGGTTTTTATATGCCGCGCCGTTCCTATTTTTTAGGCAAATGGATGAAACACGGCGGATGGTATCCGGGATACGTACTGCGGCTGTTTCGAAAGGAGAAAGCCTCTCTTCCCGATGTCAAGGTGCACGAAGGATTTTTAGTGGACGGATCAACCGCATATTTGAAAGAAGCTCTGTTGCATAATACACACCCGACCATCGATCAAAGTTTGGAGAAAATGGTTAGCCGTAATCATTGGATGGCGCTTGAACGAATCAAACAGGGGTACAAAAAAGTGAGATGGTACGATCTGGTCCTTCATCCGGCCGCGGCTTTTTCAAAGAAATATTTTTCACGCAAAGGATTTTTGGACGGCATTCGCGGTTTCATCCTCGCCCTGATCGATTCGATTGGCAAACTTGCCCTTTATATGGCCATCTGGGATTTACAGCACAAAGAAGAGAAAGAAAAAAATCTGAAAATATTTTATCAGTAAACGAATTCAGGAATTCAATTATTGTTGCAAGTTTAAAATGAAAAATCCGTTAAATAAAAACATGAAAATATTTGATCCGCCGGATTGTAAACGGTTTAACGGTTACAAACCGTGTGAACCTTACAAGGTCTGTCCCTGCGATCAGCCCATACGTTACGGGCGGCGGATACTGATCATTAATCTCGATTTTATCGGCGACGTTTTGATGACGACTGCCATGCTGTCCCCACTGAAGAGAAAATATCCTGAAAGCACAATTCACTGGATCACAATGAAAAACGCGCTGCCCGTTTTAATGCATAATCCATATATCGATAAAATATGGGAATGGAACGATGAGAACCGGCTTATACTCGGACAGATGACTTTTGACGAAGTCCTGAACTCGGATAAAAACCGGAATTCATCCGCTTTTGCCATGCAGTTGAATGCGCGGGAGAAACTCGGATTCGGGCTCAGCGAGAATGGCGCAATCATTCCGCTCAATAAGGAGGCCCTGTATAATTTTCAGATGGGTCTCGATGATGAGTTGAAGTTCAAAAAAAACCAACGCACCGGTCTCGATATTTTAGCAGAAACCTGGCGGCTGAATTATGAAAATGATGAATACGTGCTTTCTTTAACACGGGAAGAAGAAGAGTTTTGCCATTCATACAGAAAGCATCTCGGGATTGGAGAAGATGAATTCGTCGTCGGGTTCAATACAGGATGTTCCGCACAGTTTCCTTTAAAAAAAATGACTATCGAACAGCACGTTCATCTGATTCAAAGAATGCACGAACAATTGACGAAAACAAAAATCCTCCTGTTCGGGGGGAAAGAAGATACCGAAAGGAACCGTGAAATTCAGAGCCGGGTTGGAAAAGCGGCGCTTGAAACGCCAACTACCGAAGGGCTCAGAAAAGGAGTCCTCTATGTCAATTTGTGCGATTGTCTGGTCAGCGGCGATTCGCTCGGGATGCACATCGGTATTGCGTTGAAAAAACATGTTGTGGCGTGGTTCGGATTTTCCTGCGGCAGCGAGATCGAAATTTATGGGCGCGGCGAAAAAATTCTTTCTGATCTGGAATGTTCCCCGTGCTGGAACTCAAATTGTGCAAATCCCGAATGCATTAAATCCCTGAATTTGAATCGAATTTTCGAAGCGGTTCAAAAGATCCGCCAAAAATTTATGGACGGAGGCTGATTTGAACCGGATTTCGGCTATTGTGATTACCCGGAACGAAGAGAAGCACATTGGTGACTGCCTTCAAAGTCTTTCGTTTGCGGATGAAATCGTACTTGTCGATTCAAACAGCGAGGATCAGACCATTCCGATTGCCAGAAAATACACGCAAAAAATATTCAATGTCGAATGGAAAGGATTCGGGGAAACGAAACAGTTTGCTTTGGAGAATGCAAGTCACGACTGGATTTTGTGGATAGACGCGGATGAACGGATTTCAACTGAACTGGCGTCAGAAATAAAATTCACACTTGAAAATGACCCGCCGTTTAGCGGTTACCGGATGCCGAGAAAAGCTTTCTTTTTAGGACGGTGGATGCGTCACGGCGGCTGGTATCCGGGTTATGTGGTGCGGCTGTTTAGAAGGGATAAAGGGCGTTTTGATTCGGCAAGTGTTCACGAGCGGCTTCATGTCGATGGTTCCATCGGAACACTGCATGCGCCGATCTTGCATTACACGGATGATTCGATTCATCATTATTATGAGAAATTCAATCGGTATACCACACTTGCCGCTGAGGAGCTGATTAAACACGGAAAACACTATTCATTACTGGATCTGCTTTTTCGGCCGGTTTTTATGTTTCTTAAAATGTATCTGTTCAAGGCCGGTTTTCTGGATGGGGTGGAGGGATTTCAATTGGCCGTGTTTTCTTCGAATTATGTGTT
>CAZTZL010000114.1:3068-7533 GCA_964617625.1 uncultured bacterium | reverse complement strand
AGATGGGGAACGTGTAATAGGAAACGGGGAACGCTGAAAGGGGAACGGAAAAGCGAAAAGCTGGGTACTGGGGCTGGAGACTGGGGACTGGAAACCGAAGGCTGCATACTTTAAACTAAGACTAAAAACTAATAACTAAAAACTGTTTTTTCATATGAAATTTGGATTTAAAAAATTCTTTCTGATTTCGGTCTTTCTGATTTGTGTCCACGGATGGGCGCAGGAAGATCCGGTTACGATATCTTCCAGTGTGGACAAGGCCCGGATACGGATCGGGGACCTGATTACCTATACGGTCACGGTGACTCACGATAAAGACATCCGTGTCGAAATGCCCGGTCTGGGCGCCAATCTCGGCGGATTTGAGATTCGGGATTATCAGGTGCACGATCCCAAAAAGGAAAAAGGTCAGATTATTTCCCGGGTCGATTATATTATCTCGACATTTTTTACCGGAGAGTTTGAGATTCCGCCGCTGACCGTGTTTTATTATACGCCGGAAGATTCCACTGCCAAGGTCCTTAGGACCGAGAAGATTAAAATTGTGGTGGAGAGTGTCAAGGCGAGCGAGGCCGGCGATATCCGCGACATCAAACCGCCGGTTGAGATTCCCCGGAACTGGTGGCTGACAATCCGGTGGTTTGCTCTGGGTGCAGGAGTGATCGGTCTGGCTGTGCTTGCTTATTGGATCTACCGCCGTAAAAAGCAAGGCAAGGGATTGCTGCCGGTCAAGGAAGCCCCGCCGAGACCGCCCCATGAGGTCGCGCTGGAACGGCTCGATCAGCTCATGGAATCCGATCTCCTTGCAAACAGGGAGATCAAACAGTACTATATTGAAGTTTCAGAGATCATCCGGCAGTACATCGAAGGCCGGTATTTTATCATCGCCATGGAAATGACGACTACCGAAGTTCTGGAGGGGCTGACCGGTGCGGAACTGCCCGACGAAGATTTTCAATATTTCTCGGATTTTTTAAATCGATGCGATCTCGTTAAATTTGCAAAAGTGATTCCCTCCGAAAATCAAAATCATGAGATTCTGGAGATGGCCCGCGAAATTGTTAACCGGACCAAAGTGGTGATGGAAGAACCAGCTGCCGAAACAGATGAACTTCCTCAGGAGAATCAGGACGAAACATTGGAAACAGTCGATGTTGACGGGAAATCGGAAGATACGGAACCACTGGAAATTCCGGCCGAAGGGAAAGAAGAATAACCATGTTTTTTAGATTTGCAAATCCCTATTTATTATTTTTACTCGTGCTTATCCCTTTTATCGGATGGTGGTACTTCCAAAAACAGAAGGGCCGCGGCGCCACGCTGCGTTTTTCGCATCTCTCGGTCATTAAAAGCGTGCACCGGGTATCGGCTGTCAGGGCGCGTTACATTCTGTTTGTCCTCAGGCTTCTCGTTTTGAGTCTGCTCATTCTCGGCCTTGCACGGCCCCAGTCGGGGATCAAGGGCGAGGAAGTGCTCACACAGGGCATCGATATCGTGCTTGCCATGGATGTTTCCAGCTCGATGCTGGCTGAGGATATCAAGCCCAACCGGGTGGAGGCCACAAAACAAGTGGCTGCGGAATTCATCAAGGGACGGAAGAATGACCGTATCGGTATGGTGGTTTTTGCGGGCCAGGCGTTCACACAGTGTCCCCTGACAATTGATTACGGGATTTTGCTCAATTTTCTCGATCAGATTAAAGTCGGTATGATTGAAGACGGAACGGCCATGGGTATGGGACTGGCCACTGCGGTCAACCGGCTCCGGAACAGCGAAGCAAAATCCAAAGTGATTATTTTGCTGACGGACGGCCGGAACAACCGCGGTGAAATCGATCCGATTACAGCCGCTCAGGCCGCACAGGCATTCGACATCAAAGTCTACACCATCGGCGCGGGAACACGGGGATCTGCGCTTTATCCGGTGGATGATCCTTTTTTCGGAAAACGGTATGTGCCCATGCAGGTCGATGTCGATGATGAAACGCTGCAGAAGATTGCCAATCTCACCGGCGGGGAATATTTCCGGGCGACAGACAGGCAGAGTCTCGAAAAGATATACCATGAAATCGACGGGATGGAAAAAACGGAAATCAAAGTGAAAGAGTACACGCGTTATTCGGAACTTTTTATTTATTTTCTTGCTTCGGCGCTCTTTCTTTTTATCGGCGAGATTATTCTGGCAAATACAAAGTTCAGGAAAATACCGTAAAAAAATCAAATATTAAAAATGAAAAATCAAAATTGGTGATAATGAATAATAATGAATTTGGAATACTTAATACTTAAAGCCAAGAACTAACTATTGTAGACTGAAAGCTGTATTTTATGTTTCGATTTGCGTATCCACATTTGCTCTATTTTTTGTTTCTGATTCCAGTGATGGTTGTTTTCTTCGTCCATGCGTTCCGTCAGAGACGAAAAGCACTGGCGCTTTTTGGCAATTTGACTCTTGTCGAAAAATTGACAAAATCGGTCAGCAGGAAACGCCGGATCTGGAAAACTGTTTTGATAATATTGTCCATCGGTTTTCTTGTTCTGGCTCTTGCAAGGCCTCAGCTTGGCACCAAACTTCAAACCGTGAAACGGGAAGGGCAGGACATCATCATTGCGCTGGACGTCTCTCTCTCAATGACAGCCGAGGACATTCAGCCGAGCCGTCTGGAAAAGGCCAAGCATGAAATCAGTTCGCTGATCGACAAGCTCCAGGGAGACCGGATCGGACTGATCGCGTTCGCCGGCAAGGCGTTCGTGCAGTGTCCGCTCACACTCGATTACGGTGCGACAAAAATGTTTCTCGACAATATCGAACCGGATCTCATTCCTGTTCCCGGAACAGCCATCGGAGAGGCCATTCAAAAAGCTATGGAATCCTTCGTCGGAAAAGAGAGGAAGCACAAAGTGCTCATTCTCATCACCGACGGGGAGGATCACATCGGAAAACCGCTGGATATAGCCAAAGCGGCTGCCAAGGAAGGCGTCGTCATCTACACTGTGGGAATCGGTTCGCTCAAAGGCGTTCCCATTCCGCTTTATGACGGAAGAGGAAACCGCACAGGATTCAAAAAAGACCGGAACGGTGAAGTCGTGATGACCAAGTTAGATGAACTCACGCTCGAGAAAATCGCCCTTGAAACCGGAGGCAAGTACTATCGGGCATCCCCGGGCGAAATAGAACTCGACAAGATTTACGATGACATTTTAAAGATGGAGAAAAAAGCGCTGGCATCCCAGCAGTTCGCCCAGTTTGAGGACCGTTTTCAGATTTTGCTGGGGATGGTCCTTTTTCTTCTTGTTCTTGAAATATTTATTCCGGAACGGCGACGAATTAAAAAAAGCTGGACGGGAAGATTCGGATGATAAATTTTTAAACCATTCAGGAATATCAATGTGATTGTGCGTTGAATTCGAACAGAACCACCAGGAAGGTATTTACGTAAAATATTATAATGTGATATTTGAAAAGAGATAATGGATGAACCAAATTGAAAAAGCGGTAGATGCTTTTAAGGAAGGGTACAATTGCGCCCAGGCCGTTCTTTCCGCCTTCTGCCAGGATTTCGGGCTGGAACGTGAAACGGCTATTCGATTGGCAGCACCCCTGGGCGGAGGAATCGGTGCGACGGGCGAAGTCTGCGGCGCAGTTTCCGGGGCAATTATGGCTCTCGGTCTTTGGTGCGGAACTTACGATGTCCAAAATCCCGAATCCAAAGAAAAGGGTTATCGGATCGCCCGAGAGTTTCTAAAGAAATTCAAAGCAAAGAATCATTCGATCCTGTGCCGGAATTTGATTGGAATGGATATCAGCACTCCCGAAGGTCTCGAGAAAGCGCGCGAAGAAGGCGTGTTCAAAGAAATGTGTCCGAATTTTGTCCGGAATGCATCAGAAATTATAGAAGAATTGATGAAGAACCCATGAATAGATTAAAGAGTACAATCGTTATTGCTGTCCTGTCGCCAATGTTTCTTTTCGCTCAGGCGGGCCGGAAAAAGGTAATTGAAGGGAATCAGCTCTATTCCGAGGAGAAGTATGACGCGGCCAGCAACAAGTATCAGGATGCCCTTTTGGAAAATCCCAGTTCGCCATTGATCCAGTTTAATGTGGGCGATGTCCTTTATAAAAAAAACAACTATGAAAAATCGCTGGAGGCCTTTCAGAAATCACTCGACACCGATGATCCGATCAGGCAGTCACAGGCCTATTATAATCTGGGGAACACGCTGTACCGAAGCCAAAAACTGCCGGAAAGCATTCTTGCCTATGAACAGGCCTTGAAACTTAATCCGGATGATGAGGATGCGAAGTTTAATTTGGAATTCGTCAGGAACAAGATGAAGGAAAACGCGAAACCTCAACAGCAGGACCAGCAACAGCAGCAGCAAAACCAGCAGCAGAATCAACAAAATCAGGATCAGGATAAAAAAGATCAGGAAAAGAAGGAACAGGAAAAGAAAGAACAGGAAAA
>CAZTZL010000114.1:0-2968 GCA_964617625.1 uncultured bacterium | reverse complement strand
GAACAGGAAAAGAAAGAACAGGAAAAACAACAGGAACAACAGCAACAGGCCCAGCAGGAACAGCAGAAGAAAAAGGAAATGAGCAAGGAACAGGCCGAACAGCTTATGGAAGCGTTGAAAGAGAATCAGGAAGATATGAAAAAGAAGCAGGCGCAGGCTTCGGGTACAATGCGTGTTGATAAAGACTGGTAGATGAAATTGTAAAAGGAAATAAAAAACAAAAAACTGTCTTTGCGAGGAGTTCCGATTTATCGGGATGACGAAGCAATCTCAGTAAAATAGATGAGATTGTTTACTGAACCTTACAATGATTACATCAATAATTAATTGTGGAAAGAATGATTTATAAAATTATAAAAAAAATTTCACTTTTTGTTTTCCTGTTAGCAGGCAGTCTTGCGCTTCAGGCCGCAGACGATTTAACAATACAGGCTTATGTGGATAACACTGTGGTTGGTCTCGGGCAGCAGTTTACCCTGAATGTGCAATTGTCCGGCAAAAATGCCGGCTCCGCGGATCCCGAACTCCCCGATGTGAGCAGCTTTGCCGTCTATCTCGGCAGCGGGTCGTCCCAGAATATTCAGTTCATCAACGGCAAGATGTCGGTGTCCAAAACATTAAGCTACCATTTTCAGGCCAATGCTGTTGGGAAATATGAAATCGGCAGTGTCAAGGTGAATCAAAAAGACAAAGTGTATCAGAGCAATCCGATTCCCATTGAAATTCAACAGACAGCGGCCGCGCAATCCCCGTCCCGGCCGAACAATCAGGTCGTCCAGGGAACCGGAACCGCGGAAAGCGATCTGTTCCTCCGGGTGAATATCAGCAAAAAGAAAGTCTATCAAAACGAACCGGTTATTTTAACTTATAAACTGTACACAAGGGTCAATGTATCTTCCTTCGGATACAATAAAATTCCGGCGACCGCCGGTTTCTGGACCGAGGAATTTCCGCTTCCCCAGCAGCCGCAGACGTATAACGAGGTGCTGGAAGGAAAGCGGTACACCGTGGCCGTATTAAAAAAAATGGCGGTATTCCCCATGTCGGCCGGCACCAAAACGATCGATCCCATGGCCATTGATTGTGAAGTACGAGCCGCTCAGAGATCGAGGGACATGTTCGATGACTTCTTCAACGATCCCTTTTTCGGACGTACTGTGAAGCAGACGATTCAGTGCAAACCGGTCCAGATCGAAGTTCTGCCTTTGCCCGAGGAGGGGAAACCCGCTTCCTTTTCAGGGATTGTCGGACAGTTCACAGTCACCGGAACCGTCGATAAAACTGCTGCAAAAACAAACGAAGCCATCAGCTATAAATTCAGCATCGAGGGAACGGGCAACCTGCGAACCCTGCCCGAACCCAGTATTCAATTTTCTTCGGATTTTGAAGTCTATCCTCCCAAAATCACGGATCATGTGGACCGGCAGGGAGATGTGATTTCCGGCAGCAAGACATACGAATATGTGCTCGTTCCCCGGACACCCGGTCTTCAAAAAATCAAACCGGTGGAACTGACCTATTTTGACCCGTCCGCGAAAAAGTATAAAACAGCGAAGACCAGGGAACTGACGATCAATGTTTCCAAGGGAGACGAAACTTTTTCCGTGGCGCATACCGGTCTTTCCAAGGAAGAAGTGAAATTGATCGGGCGTGACATCCGGTTTATCAAGACAGGAACACCGAGATTTCAAAAACCGGGAAAGCGGTTCAATCAAAATATCCTTTTCTGGCTGATTCTGGTGCTGCCTCTTCTTTTTACAGGAGGAGCCGTAGGAGTCCGCGGTCATTTGGATCGTCTCGAAGGGGATGTGGCGTATGCCAGAAGAAGAATGGCCAGCCCGGCCGCACGGAAAAATCTTTCCAAAGCAAGAAGCCTGCTCAGGCAGGAAAGCCAGAAAGAATTTTACGCTGAAGTGGACAGGGCGCTGACCGGTTATCTTGGCAACCGGCTCAACATCGCCGAGGCGGGCATGATCAGCGAGGAGGTGAAGACACTGCTTCGCAAACGGAGTGTGCGTGATGAAACTATCCATACATTTTTCGATTGCCTGAAAACCTGCGACATGAAACGGTTTGCGCCCCTTGAATCCGATGAAACCGAGATGAAGACGGTTTTGAAACAGGCGGAGCAAGCCATCACCAGCATCGACAGAGAGCTTTCCTGAAAGGGTACGAAGCGGAGTGAAAATGCATCAATCTGAGAAAAAAGTTATCGTTTTATTTTTCATCCTGATTTTCCTTTTCATGAACGTTTTTCTGTTTGCAGATGAAAAACAGCAGCTGTTCGAACAGGGCAATCTGTCTTTTCAAAATCAGCAGTACCTCGAAGCGCTCGCATCCTACCAGAAAATTCTCGATCTGAAATATGAGAGCGGGCCGCTGTACTACAACATGGGCAACTGTTATTATAAATTGGGAAATATTGGGAAAGCCATTCTTTTTTACGAACGGGCATTGCGGCTCATGCCCGGCGACGAAGATCTCAAGGAAAATATGGCCCTGGCCAATCTCTCTGTGGTGGATAAGCTTGAAGAACCTTCCCAGTTTATTCTTTTCCGCATAAGGGATTTTATGATTCATCTGATTCCCTGGAACATTCTTCTCTGGGCTGTGGCCGGGTGTTATCTTTTAACGATGTTCTTTTTGATATTGTGGATCGTCGCCAGAGGGATTGTGCTGCGCGTAGTTTCGATGCGGGTAATGATTGTGACCGGTGTCCTCTTTGCGGTCTTCGGACTGGCGCTGATCGGCCAGATCGCGGAACGGAAAAACAAAATCGAAGCCGTGATTATGACCGACAAGGTCGATGTGATGAGCGCTCCGGCCGAAATCGGAGGCACTGAAGTCTTCTCACTGCATGAAGGCACCAAAGTGCGGATTGACCAGACCAAAGGCGGCTGGGTCGAAATCATTCTCCCCGACCGGAAAGCGGGCTGGGTGAAGAGCGAAGTGCTGGAAGTGATTTAGG
>CAZTZL010000113.1:0-8008 GCA_964617625.1 uncultured bacterium | reverse complement strand
CAGGAATGTTGATTGCCGGTATTCTGGTTTTGGGTCTTGCCGGCAGTGTGATGGCGCAGAGCAGTCACAATGTAACGATTTCGGTAAGTGCTATCAGTGTCATGGAAATGACAGGCGGCGGCGATTTGACGATCACGATCAATGCTTGTAGTGATCCGGGTTCGGAACCCGATGCAGTTCAAAACACGGACCGCGGTCTGGAATGGACGACCAATGAAGACAGTAAGAAGATTACGGTTGCATCTGATGCTGCCTATTCAACTTACAGTCTTGCTGTTGTTGCCACTGGCGTGAGCGGTGGATCACCTGCTGCTTCTGTGGATCTGGATGACACGGATACCCATGATTTTGTAACGGGTGTTGCGGAGACAGTCGGTGCCTGCACAATTCAATACACAGCCAGTGCTACTGCCGCGGCCGGAGACGGAAGTGAACAGCATCTGGTGACCTATACGCTGACAGATGCGTGATAAGTTAATATCAGTTTGTGTTTAACTGTGGAGAGGGCGAATCAACAGGATTGATTCGCCCTCTTTTTTGGCGGTTCGATATGAACAATTTTATAAAGATTTTAATTTTTGTTGTTTTCCTGGGTTGTTTTTTTTATAATACAGCACAGGCTCAATCGATCTCGGTTTCCGGGGAATGGTCTCTAACAATCGATGAAACCAATCTGCAATCCGGGGCAGGGAGCGATCTGGTCGACATTTACGAAAGTAATACGAATCAGGTCTATGTCAGTGTCACGAAGAGCGGCGGTTTATTTTCCAGCTGGAACTGGCGGGTGGATATCACAAAGTCAGACGTGAACTGGCACAGTGATTTTCATCTGGATGTGAGGCGCAGTTCCAACGGAATTGGGCTCGGAGGTTCGATTAACGGTCTGACATCGTACCAGGAAATTCTGGATTCGGCTCCTCCCTATTTTACGGGCAGCCGCAACCGTTATCTTATTGCCATGCAGTACCGTTTGAGAGGCGTTTCTGTCCAGGTTCCACCGGACACTTATTTAACGACGGTGATCTATACCGTGACAGAAATCTAAATAGAGAATGGTAATTGAACCCAAAAATATTTAAATCATGGATACTCATTCTTCTTTGTATAATCTGGATAATTCCGGACGGTCGTGCTATTAATGTTAGTGTTACAGGAGACTGGACTTTGGTCATCGATGAAAATGATTTACAGGCCGGACCGGGAAGCGATCTCAATCCGCAGTATCCGAGCGCTGCGGATCAGATTACTGTCGATATTACGCAAACGGGAAAAAACTGGACGGTTAATATTCAGGGATCAGTCACCAACTGGTACAGCGGCCTGTCGGTTTATGTGAGGAGAACATCGGACGGATCCGGATCCGGTTCGATCAGCGGAGGCACTGGCTGGATGCAAGTGACACTGGGTTCCCAGCAGTTTTTCACGGGGAATAAACGGCGTTTGGGAATTAATGTTCAATGCGGATTAACGGGTATGTCTATTCAGGTTCCTCCGGATATCTATTCCGGGACCATTACGTACACAGTCGTTGAAAATTAAAGATGAATGGGTGAGAAAATGAAGACCAATTTTCTTTTTAAAATATTAATGGCTTTTTTCGTTGTGAGTTTGGCCGGTGGTTTGAATGCGGGTATTTCGGTCATGGGCGGGCTCACTTATGAAAAAGAGGCCGTTCCCGGAGAAACCTATCAGGGTATTTTTCAAATTTCAAATACGGGAGACGAAAAGGAGAGGGTCAGAATTTATCAGACCGATTATACCTTTAATCATGAAGGTTCAAGTGACTACGGTGACCCGGGAATGCTTCCGCGGTCCAATGCCGGCTGGATTCAATTCAGTCCGAAAGAATTTGAGATTCCCGCAAAAGAAAATGTGATTGTCAACTATGAGGTGCATGTCCCGCCGGTGGATACACTCGCAGGAACATACTGGAGCATGATGATGGTGCAGTCTGTTCCGGAGATTACGCCGGAATCCATGCCGGAAAGGAGCGTGGGCATCACTACGGTGATGCGGTACGGCGTTCAAATGATCACGAATATCGGCAACACCGGAGAGAGGCAGTTACAATTTCTGGACACGAAATTAATCAGGGAACAGGAGAACCGTTTTCTTCAAATCGATGTTATTAACACAGGTGAAAGGTTGCTCAGGCCGGATGTATGGGTTGAGTTGTACGATCTCGAAGGAAAAAACAAGGGGACTTTTGACGGAGGGTCCTACCGAATTTATCCCGAAACATCGGTTCGATATAAGATTCAATTGAAGGGAGTTACAAAAGGAACCTATAAGGCTTTGATTGTCGCGGACTGCGGACACGAAGATCTTTTTGGCATCCAGTATACTGTTGAGATGAAAGAATAAATATATTTTTAGGAACTAAAGAATAATCTTTGGTTATTATCAACGCCCTCTGTTTTCCCCCTTGATGGGGATAACAGGGGGCGTATTTTTAATAGTGAGATCTATATCATTTATGGAGTTGTTTGTTTTTTAAGTAAGATAAATTCCAATAAAATTATTGTTCGATCTGGTCTTTAGTTCATATTTTTCAATGTGAAACCACTGTTCATTTTGGAATGACTTTAACCTGAAAAATTGTAAAAAATCAGTTAATTCCCGCCTCAAATTTTAAGTTATCTTCACAATTGCTTTTCTCCTTTTTATTGGCACATCATTTGTACAATCAGGTATGGAAAAAGAACTTAGGCAATTATAATTTTTAAAGATACGAATTGTGGCAAACCACTATAATCATGAAAAAGTTTAAAACTATATTTCTTCTGCTTCTTCTGACGGCGACTGTTCTTGCCGCTCAGGGGAAGATTGAAGTCCGGCCGGGAAGCAAAGAGCTGATCGAAACCGATCCGTTAAAAACTGTCACCACAGTTTTCCATATCACAAACACCGGATCGCCCAAGCAGTACTTTGTTCCCCAGGTTGATCTTCCGGAAGGCTGGAAACTGATCACGAACGATTTTGAATTTGAACTCGATAAAAATGAAAGTGAGATTAAACTGGTCAGCTTTTTTGTCCCCCAAACAGCTCTGGCAGGCGAGTATGAAATTACTTACAGAATCAGAGGCCGGGAATTTCCTGAAATCAGCGATTTTTATACGGTTCAGGTTCTTGTTCTGCCAGTGAAAGAGCTGAAGGCATATTTGTTTGAATCTCCGAAATATGCAGTCGCCAATGATGAATATCAAAATATTTTTGTCGTGGTCAATGAAAGCAATGCGGCAGATTCCATCGATATCGAGGTACAGAGCGACCGGGACTATCCCTGCCAAATTGATTGTCCGTCCTTCAAACTGCAACCCGGCGAATCACGATATGTGACAGTGCATGTTAAAACACGCAACCATATAGCGAAAAAGGTATATCATCGGCTTCAATTTACTGCCAAGTTGCATGATGACGAACAGATAAAAACCACAACTTTCAGCACAGTCGAAATGTATCCGAGAATATCGGGAAAGGAAGATAAATATTTCCGCCTGCCGACGAAACTCTCTCTGAGATATGTCACACAAAATGATTCCAAAACCAACTCGGGACTGCAGGGGGAATATTCCGGTAAAGGCGTGTTGAATGAAACTGGCGACAAGTTTATCGATTTTCGGTTCAGAGGGCCGGATATCTATGAAACTTCCATCTTGGCTGAATACGATGAGTATGTGATCAACTACTGGACCAAACATGCGGCACTTCATATGGGTGATCGAAGTTATTCGCTGACTCCGCTTCTTGAGAACGCCCGTTACGGCCGGGGTGTTGAGGGTGATATAGAATGGAAACAATTTCAGATGGGCAGTTATTATCTTCAAACCCGGCGGCTCAGCCCTCGGGAAGAACATATCGCTGCCTTTATAAAGTACAAGTGGGAAAAGGATAATACTGTCGGGATCCACTATCTGAAGAAAAGCATTGATAACGTAGAGGGAGATGTTGTCAGTCTGGAAAGCCAAATTAAACCAATGAAAAATACCAGCATTGAACTTGAACTGGCAGCAGGGAAAAACAATGATAAAAATCAAAACGGATACAGGGCCAAATTCAATACACAACAGAAATGGTTTGTCTTCTTTTTGAATCTCATTCGAGCCGATTCGAAATTTCCGGGGTATTACCGGGATACAAAACTCTTTTCCAGCAGTCTTTCCCTGAATTTGAGTAACAATCTTCGGTTGAATGGGAGTTATCGGAACGAAAAGCAAAACTTCGATGTGGATACGACACGCTATTCCGCTCCTTATACCGAATATAAACAAATTGGACTTTTCTATCGCCCTTTCAGGAACACCAATCTTACTCTTGACTGGACCAACAATTACCGGAAAGACCGTTTTGAGAGTCCGAAATTTCATTACGAAGAAACGTCGTATCGTTTGGGAATCAGGCAGTCCATCAACAAATTCAATTTTCAGGCGACAGCCGCGACGGGTGCAACCGAGAATTTCATTCTAAAAGAAATTAGATCGATGAGCCAGTATACTCTCAGTCTGATATTCAATCCCAATAAATATCAAAATTACAGAGGCTATCTCTATTATGATGATAATATCCGATATTCCGGGGAAAAAGAAAAACAGATTACGATTGGTGCTTATGCTTCCATTCGTATCGGGGAGAAGAGCTCGTTCAATTTAAATTTTCAGAACAATTATTCTCCTGAAGAATCATACAGGGACAGAAATCTTTTTGAAGTACAATTCAAGCAGACATTGCCCAATGGACATAAAATTGTGGCGCGGTTGCGCCATTCGCTGCTCCGGTTTTCTTCAGAGAAAAAAGAGACTGCAGCATTAATCGACTACACAATTCCTATCGGCATTCCTGTGGCGCATAAAAAGAATACAGGGATCGTGAAAGGTCATGTGCACGACGCCGCGACCGGGAACCCGGTGAAAGATCTGATCCTTCGGATCAATGGTTCCACGGCGGTGACGGATAAAACCGGATATTTTGTTTTCCCGGCACTCAAACCAAACTCTTATTTTTTGAGCCTTGATAAAGCCAAGATCGGTCTCAATCGTGTGACTGTTCAGAAAACACCCATGGATATTACGGTTCAGGGGGGAGATGAACAGGTTATTGAACTAAATGTTACGGATGGGGCACTATTTTCCGGCCAGGTGATGGTCTATACCGTCGTGAATGATTCTTCCGATCATTTCAGCGCGGAAAAGATGCATGAGTACATGGACGATTATTATGTCGCGGGGAACAATAAAGGAAAGAATTTTAAAAATGGAAGTGGACTTTCCAAAAATGGCAAAAATACAAATAGCGATGTGAAAACATATATTACCAATGGTAAAACCAAACTCGTCAAAGATTATCCGTTGCAGAACATACTCGTAGAACTGAAACGAGAGGATGAAGTGCAGCGCCGGATCACCGATTTTGAGGGACGCTTTTCGTTCGAAGAGCTTCGTCCCGGGAAATGGACAATGAAGGTTTATCCGTATAATTTACCCGAATATTATCATATTCAAAAAGAATTGTATGATTTGGAATTCAAGCCGGGCGAGAAAGCAGAGATCGAAGTAAAAGTTGTACCCAAACGAAGAAGAATTCAATTCCTTCAAGAGGGCGGCACACTCAAGGAAGATGTCAGAGAATAGAAAAGAACTGAGATGAGATCAAAATTTCACAGTTGACATGAATGGGAGAAAAGTAAAATGAAAATGGCAGGAATTAATGCTCAAAAGAAAATCAGCATGATTTTCGCCGGTATTGGATTCAGTATCGTTTACTGGATACTGGAATCGATAAGAGATGTGTTTGTTTTTAACAAGGGGTCCCTGTCGGAGAGAATTTTCTCCCCGGACCCCATGTCTTTCTGGATGCGGCTTCTCATTGTTTGTGTGCTGCTGCTTTTCAGCACCTATGTTCAGACATTGAAAGGAAAAATTGAAGAACAAACATCGAAAGAGTCCCGGCCGCGTTTACCTAATAGAATTATTATTTCAGGCCTTGCCTTTGGTGCTCTTTACTGGGTACTCGAGTCGATTCGCGATGTATTGATCTATGGAAGGGGACATGGATCGATTTTTCAGCGGATTCTTATGCCGGATGCCATGGGATTCTGGATGCGCCTTCTGGCCGTTTTTATTATTTTTCTGTTCAGTATATATGCTCAAAACCTGATCAATGAAAAAAGCCGTGCCGAAGAAGATTTGAAAAAAGCGCACGATGAACTGGAAAAACTGATCTCCGAGAGGACTGCCGAACTGATGAAATCCAATTCCCTGCTTCAACAGGAAATTTCGGAGCGTAATCGGATCGAAGAGGAACTCCGCCGTGTCAATTGTGCTTTGAAAACATTAACGGAATGCAATCAGGTGATTGTCAGGGCCGATAATGAATCGGATCTTTTAGACAGTATTTGTCAGATCATTCTGGATGTTGGCGGATATCACAGTGTATGGATCGGTTTTGAAGAAAAGAACAAGAGGCACATTGTCCGTACCGTTTCGAAAGCCGGAAATGTTTCAGACGAACTGATTGATGAAATTCAAGTTGTTCCTGATGAACATACCGAAGATTCCCATCCAGTCATTCATGTCATTAAAACGAAAAAGCCCTATGTAGCAAAAAACCTTTTTGATTACACTGAATCTGTCGATTGGAGAAACAGGGCATTGAAACATGGATGCGCTTCTCTTATTTCTCTTCCTTTGACAATGAATAATGATATGATTGGCATACTGAATATATATGCAAAAGAAAAAGAGGTTTTTAACAACGAGGAAGTCAAACTTCTTGACGAACTTGCAGGGGATTTAACATTCGGTATCCATGTTTTACGATCCAAAATTGATCATAAAAAATCCGAGGAAGAAAAAGAGAAAATGCAGACGCAGCTTCATCAGGCTCAGAAAATGGAGGCCATTGGTATTCTCGCAGGCGGTATTGCGCATGATTTCAATAATCTGCTGACGGCTATTCAGGTCAGCGCAGATCTGGCTATGATGGAAGTAGATGAATCCGATCCACTTTTTGGTGAATTGAAAGACATTCACATGGTAGCTGCCCATGCAGCGGATGTCGCTCGCCAGCTTTTGTTATTCAGCCGGAAACATCCTATGGAACCTGTCACTTTAAATCTCAATAAAACCATTGCAAACCTTTCCAAAATGCTGCATCGCCTCATCGGAGAAGATGTGAAAATCAAGACGGATCCTGGAAAGGATCTCTGGATGCTGCAGGCGGACAGGGGTACGATTGAGCAAGTGGTAATGAACCTGGCAGTTAATGCGCGGGATGCCATGAATAAGGGCGGCGTAATGACCATCAAAACAGAAAACGTAGTGCTGGATGAAAAATTGTGTAAATCAATCCCTGAATCAACTCCCGGCAAGTATGTCCGTCTGTCCGTATCCGATACGGGAATTGGAATGAAGCAGGAAATCATGGAGCATATCTTCGAACCCTTTTACAGCAGCAAACCAATCGGAAAGGGAACGGGTCTGGGCCTCTCGGTTGTGTATGGCATTATCAAACAGCATGAAGGCTGCATTAAAGTATGCAGTAAAGCGAAAAAGGGAACGATATTTGAGATTTATCTGCCGGCCTTTTTAGGTGAACCGCTAAAAGAGGAAGAGCGGGAAGAAATGTCACTTGAGTCTTTTGCAGGAAAAGGGAAAAGAATTTTAGTGGTTGAGGATGAGAAAACAGTCCGGGAGTATGTGAAAAAAGGCCTTGACAGAATCGGATATGACGTCTATTCGGCGGGCAGTGCTGAAGAAGCATTGTGTGTGTTCGAAGACAAGGGAGGCGACTTTGATATGGTAGTCAGCGATGTCGTACTTCCCGATACCAATGGAATTGATCTGGTGGACCAGCTGCTTTTAAAAAGGCCGGCCCTGCGGGTGCTTCTTAGCAGCGGCTATACGGATCATAAATCCAGATGGAAAAAAATCAAGGACAGAGGATTTCGTTTCCTGCAAAAACCCTATGATTTGATGGACCTGCTCAAAGCCGTTCAGGAAGAGGTGAATGC
>CAZTZL010000112.1:0-8023 GCA_964617625.1 uncultured bacterium | reverse complement strand
CGCGGGGTGAATCTGACAGGCTGGTTTCAAACCTCAAGTGCGCAGCAAATCCAGTTTACTAAATTTACCAGGCAGGATTTTGTCAACATCAAGAATCTGGGATGCGATGTCATTCGCCTCCCGGTCAATTTGCACTTCATGACAGGCGGCCCGCCGGATTACATTGTCGATCCGCTGTTTTATTATTTTTTCGACCAGGTCGTGGATTTTGCAGAAGAGCTAAAGCTTCATCTCATCCTCGACAACCATACCTTTGATCCATCGGAAAGCACGGATCCGGATATAGGCGATGCTTTGATTCCAGTATGGACACAAATCGCAGAACATTACAAAAACCGCTCGACCTATCTTTATTATGAAGTGCTCAACGAACCGCATGATATTGCAGACGCTGTCTGGAATACAATCCAGCAGGAAGTGATCGATGTGATTCGTCAAATTGATCAGACCCATACCATCATCATCGGGCCCGCTGGATGGAACAGTTATAACAACTTACGATACATGCCGGAATACACAGACGATAATTTGATCTATACATTTCATTATTATGATCCTTTCCTATTTACTCACCAGGGTGCTGGCTGGACAGATCCGTCAATGGCTCCCCTTTCCGGCGTGCCTTTCCCCTATGATGCTTCGCGCATGCCCGACCTTCCGCCGGAACTGGCGGGATCGTGGATTGAAAGCAGTTATAACAATTATCAGAATGAGGGCACAGTCGAACATGTCAAGCAATTGATCGATATCGCTGCGGCGTTTCAGTTCGAACGAAACGCAACCCTGCTCTGCGGAGAATTGGGTGTCTATATTCCAAACAGCAATAATGAGGATCGTGTTTACTGGTATGATGCGGTCCGGAAATATCTTGAAGAAAAAAACATTGCCTGGACGATGTGGGATTATAAGGGCAGTTTCGGCCTCTTTGAAGCCGGAAGCAACGAACTATTCGATTACGATCTGAATATCCCTTTGGTTGAAGCATTGGGATTCAATGTCCCTCCCCAGTTCCAATTTGTTCTTGAGCCCGATACAACCGGATTCGATCTGTATATGGACTATATCGGAACGAAAATACTGGAATCAAGCTGGACAGCAAATGGCACCATCAACTATTATTCGGAAGATAATCCTGCTGCGGGCAGCTATTGTATTTATTGGACGGAAGCAGATCAATACGGCTATATTGGTTTTAATTTCAATCCGATCAAAGATCTCACGCTCCTTGTTGACCATGGATATGCGTTCGATTTCTATGTTCGAGGAAAGTCCCCCGGCGCCAGATTTGACATTCGTTTTATCGATACAAAAACAGACGAAGTGAATGACCATCCCTGGCGCATGACAAAAACGATTGATGAAACCATGGCCACATGGGACGGAGACTGGAACCATTTACAAATCCCGTTAAACGAGTTTTCCGAGAGTGGCTCATGGGATAACGATACCTGGTTCGAACCACAGGGCGATTTCGACTGGGCTGCTGTTCAACATTTCCAAATCGTAGCCGAGCATCACAGTCTTGAGGGAATTAAATTCTGGTTTGACAATATCCGCATTATCGATCCCCAGGCTGTCGGCATTCAAAATCAATGTGGAAAACCGCACGCTTATCAGCTTTATCAGAATTATCCGAATCCATTCAATCCCGAAACAACGATCCGGTTTGAAATTCCGTCTACGGAAAAACAAATGGTGAAAGTCGAACTTCACATCTACAATTTACAGGGACAGGTTATCCGCACTTTAATCAATGATGAAAAGTTGCCCGGTGTATATCAGATCAAGTGGGATGGATTGGATAAAACAGGTAAATTGGTGGCAACCGGCATATATTTCTATCGCATCCATGCCGGTAAATTTACTTCCATTAGGAAAATGATATTAATCAACTAATTAAAGGAAGGTGTAACTGAATACAATATTAAAGATCAATCATTCAAACGTCCCGATTCCCCGTCTTTCAAGAAGCGAGCCTTCCGATACATATAAATCCACCAGTGCATCTAAATACGCGACCATGGCGCGGGCTTCATCTAACTGACTGGCCGTGAAATCGCGCTGAGCCTGCAGAACAAGATAGTTTGTGGATTTCCCGACGCGGAACTTTTCATGTTCTGCAGCAACTTTTTTCTCCTGCATTTCACGTGTCACCCGGGTCGCCTCGATCTGCTGACGGAACCGAAGTACCTCCACATACGCAGCACGGATATCCCACTGAACCAGTTTTTTCATATTCTCTACGGCAAGAGCCTGCTGGTCCCGGGAATACCGGGCGCGGGACCATTGGGCAGAAGCTTTCCGATCCGTAACAGGAAAAGAAAACGTCAGTCCCGCACTGGTTTGATAAAAAGGGCTTTTCAGATCAGGGTATGCTTCCTCGAACACTTTTGAATAGGATGTTCTTCCCAAAGAAATAAAAAGGTCCAGCCGGGGCAGAAGGCCGTTTCTGGTTCGTGCAACTTCAATTTCACCTTTTTTCAAAGCGAGGCGGGCCTGTTCCAGATCAGGGCGGCATTTCATCCCCACCTCCTCATGAACCTCAATTTTATCCAACGAATCTGCAGGCAGAAACGGCCGTTCCACAGGCACCGGAAGAATAGACCAGAAAGTCGGGGATCTTGGATTCAACAGATAAAGAAAACGCAGGCGCGCCTGTTCATGCCGGCTCTGCGCATCGATTAAAAGACTGCTGCGTGCCGCAACTTCAGCATGGACAGCTGCCAGTTCCAGTTCGGGCAGTTTGCCGACTGCCACCCGTTCCAGAGATTCGGCGAGCTGCTGCTTGGCTAAATTGAGAGATTTTTCCTGAATATCTATTTCCTGCTGTGTGAGGAACAAATCCCAATACCCCTTTTCGATGTCCGCGGTTACAGCTTCTGCCACTCCTTTAAGTTCGGATTTGGAAATTTCAACATCCAGCCGGGCCTGACGCAGGCTGGCTAAATTCGCACAAAAGCCAAACCCTTTCAACAGGGACTGTGTCACAGTCAGGTCCGCACTGCCGGTGTATTGATCCGTGTACAGGTTGGATACAGAGCCGGTCATTTCCGCGCTAGCGGAAATTGTGGTTCCGGTAGGCAGGAATTCAGTGACTTGTGCGCTCATATCGAACCGGTCGTCCTGAAGATCCAGCGGTGTGGGCAGTGCGCCCAGGCGGCGCTGAGATTTCGACTCGCTCTTCTCTCCTGTCGCACTCAGTTCGGGTTCAAAGTCCGCGCCGGCTTCTTTGACATAGGTTTTCATGATTTTTGGATCGAGCCGCTGGATGGTGACACTCGGATTATTTTGAAGCCCCAGTAAAATAGCCTCCTGAAGTCCAATACGCAGTGTATCCAAAGTTTGGATTTCAACGGCTGACTGAGTCCCCTCATCCTGAGGTGCGGCAGACAATCCGGTGATTGAATCCAGGACAACTATCAGGACAAAAATTCGCCAGACAATGGACCTGGCTAATCCTGGAAATAATTGATGACAATCGGTAAAAATCATTTTCACACCTATTTAAACTTTATAACTGACCGGAAATCGGTTATCTTCAGAATAGATAAGATCTGATCCTGAATGCTCACTTTTTAGCTTTCAGCTTTTGTTCGAAAATTGAATATACCACCGGAATCAGCACCAGCGTGATCAAAGTTGAGCTTAGCAGCCCGCCGATGACGACACGTGCCAGGGGGGCCTGCGCTTCCCCACCTTCACCAAGACCGAAAGACAGGGGCAAAAGTCCCAGCACAGTGGTCAGTGTGGTCATGAGAATGGGGCGGAGACGTCTCGATCCGGACAGTTTAATCGCATCAAAGAGCTTCTTTCTGTGCTTGTGACGGAGCTGGTTGGTATAATCCACTAACAGAATTGCGTTATTGACCACGATTCCCGTCAGCATGATACAACCGATAAATGCCTGCATACTGAAAATAGTGCCGGTTAAAATCATAGTAAACACGACACCGATCAATCCCATCGGAATGGAGAATAAAACCACAAGCGGGTCGCGGAACGATTCGAATTGCCCTGCCATGACCATATAAACCAGAAAGATGGCGAGAATCATTCCGAGAAGCAGTTCCCTGAAAGACCGCTGCTGTTCTTCATAATCTCCGCCGAAAAGAATCGAAAAATCCTTTGGAACCGGAACCGTGCCGAGTTGCCGGCGGATGTCGCGGATCACGGAACCCATATCGCGTCCTGTGAAATTGGCCTCGATAGTAACGATCCGCTCCTGATTTTTTCTTTCAATACGGACAGGCCCCTCCTGATGCACAGCCTCCACCACATTTCGCAGTATCACAGGTTCTCCCCGGTTGTTTAAAACAGTCAGATCCAGAAGCTCATTCAGAATCTTCCGATCCTGTTCGCTCAAACGGACCAGAATCTGGTACTGCTTTCCTCTCTCACGATAATACGAAGCCTGGGTACCGCCAATGGCAGTCTGCAGGGCATCTCCGATACTGGATACTCCGAGACCCAGGTCGGCTGCTTTTTGCCGGTCGATACGGAGAATCTGCTCCGGGCTTCCCTCTTCACGACTGATTTTGGTATCCGTAATGCCGGGAATTTTTTGAACGACTTCATTGATCCGCTGCGTAAGCTTCTGTGCGGTCTCCAGATCATAACCTCGAATTTCGATACTCACCGTATTCGCTGTTGCTGTGCCCATTCTTAAGAGAAAAAGCCCCTGTCCTGCCCGTGTCCGTATCGTGGCTCCGGGCAGACCGATGAACCTCTTACGCAAATCATTGGCGATTTGTTCACTGCTGCGATGGCGCCGGTTTCGGGGAACAAATGTAACACGCACTTCGGCCGTGTGTCCGCCAGAAGCCTGCCATCCGCCTCCGCCGATATTCGATAGAATAGACACCGCCTCGGGCACATGTTCCCGGATGATATTCTCCACCGTCTTTGTGGCCTGATCGACCACTTCGAGCCGGCTGCCGACTTCCATCTCAATAGAAACACGTACCTCCCCTTCATCCGCAGCCGGCATGAGTTCAACACCGATCAGGCGAATGAGGATAAGCGAGATGGCAAATAATCCTGCTACGCTGAACAACACAGTTTTCCGATGAGTCAGCGCCCATCCCAGCAAACGGGCATATTGTGCCTCAACCCGTTTGAATACTTCCTCGCTGGCCGAATAAATCCGGTGCAGACGGCTCTCGTTTTTATAATGGGCCGAGGACTGAAACCGCAGGAAACGGGAAGCCAGCATGGGAATAAGCGTCAGTGCCACAACGAGGGAACAGAGCAGGGAGAAACTGACAACATACGCCATCTGGCGGAACATAATGCCGGACATCCCCCGGATAAAAATAACCGGGAAAAAAACCACAAGCGTGGTCAGTGTGCTGGCTAAAATCGCCGACCAGACCTCGTTCGTACCGTCAAGTGCGCTTTGTATATAGGAGGCACCGCCTTCACGATGACGATAAATATTTTCCAAAACCACAATAGCATTGTCAACCAGCATGCCGATACCAAGTGCCAGACCACCGAAAGTGATTATATTCAGAGTGAAACCGCCGAAATACATAAGCCCAAATGTGGCGATGATCGATATGGGGATGGCCACGGAAATGATCAGAGTGCTTGAAATATTGCGCAGAAACAGAAACAGGATGAGAACCGCAAGAAAACCGCCGATCAAAGTCGAGTTCCCCACATTGCTGATCGACTGCCGGATGTATACCGAAGTATCCATAATCGGGACAAGCCGGATCTGTGGAATGTCCCTGTTGATCCGCTCCATTTCATCCCGAACCGCGCGGGCCACGGCCACGGTATTGGCTCCAGACTGTTTGTTGATGGAAATCCTGAGGCCGGGTTTCCCGTCTATGCGTACGAGCTGCCGGACTTCTTCCCAGGAATCCTGAACATCTGCAACGTCCATGATCCGAATCGGCGCACCGTTGCGCATGGTAATTACCGTGTTGCGGATTTCATCAAGATCATGGTACTCTCCCTGTGTGCGCACGAGCACTTCCAGGTTTCCCTGATTATACAAACCCGCCGGCACATTCCTGTTTTCACTGCGCAAAGCCGAAAGAATTTCATCCGTGGATATCCCCAGAGCTTTCAACTGAGCTGCATTGAGATCCACATGAATTTCACGGTACAACCCGCCGCGGATATCCACAGCGGCAACGCCGGGAACTTTTTCGATCCGGTACTTTACCTGATCCTCCACGATCTGCCTGAGATCCAGCGGATT
Organism: uncultured bacterium; assembly: GCA_964617625.1. Taxonomy (GTDB): domain Bacteria; phylum Zhuqueibacterota; class QNDG01; order QNDG01; family DSAB01; genus CAZTZL01. The sequence goes on along the minus strand of CAZTZL010000112.1, from coordinate 1,812 downwards.
GAGACTGCTCGCGATACCGATCTGCATGATCGGAAAAGCGGACAGATCAAATTTCCGGATCATGGGCCTGTCGATGTCTTCCGGCAAACGGGAAAGAGCGCGATCGATCCGGTCACGGATGTCATTAGCAGCCACATCGAGATCGGTGCCCCATGTGAAAGAAACGCGCACCATGCTCCGCCCTTCCGTAGACGTGGACGTAATTTCCTGGACGCCCTGGACCGCCGCCAGCGCTTCCTCAATAGGGCGCGAGACCAGTTCTTCGATTTCCTGCGGTCCCACATTTTCATAAGTAGTGATCACAGAAATGGTTGGATATGTGATTTCCGGCATGAGATCGATGGACAGGCGGCTGAAAGAGACGAGGCCCAGTGTAATGATAACAAGAAAAATAATGGTTGTCAGAATAGGGCGATGTACCGAACCCTGTGCGATATTCATTGTACTTTCTCCACTTGCGTCGTTCCAGGGGATGTTTTCGGAAGCAATACCGGACTTCCATTATCCAGAAGGTGCTGGCCCAAGGTCACAATCAACCCAGTGATTACGGGAGACAAGATTTCTACATGATCCGGTGTAACGATCCCCGTTTTGACAGGAACGTAGTGTGCTATCGAATCATCACGGTTAACCACAAAAATCCCGCTTTCTCCGTTCCGGCTCACCACTGCCAAAGCGGAAACAATTTGTGCACTGTCTTTCTCGGCAGTAACGACTTCGACCCGGGCGAACATACCGGGTTTGAGAAGCAGCGAATCGTTACGAACTTCCACTTCCATCTGTGCCACGCGGGAGGCTTCCTGAAGCATCGGAGCGATCCGGGAAACAGTGCCCGGAAACCGGCGTGCCTGAAAAGCATCCACAGTGACTGAAGCCTTTTGCCCGATCCGGATCTGATTATAAACACGTTCAATAACAGTGGTGCGTACAATCACCGAATCAATGCCCACGACCGATGCGACAGCAGCATTCGGAGCGAGAAGGGCCCCTTCATCCACGAAGCGTTCACCGATAAATCCTGGTTTTGATGCGGTCAAACGGGTGTACCCCAGTCGGATCCGGGCGGATTTCAGCGCCGCTTCGCGCTGTTCAACCTGGGCCTCAGCCAGGGCATATCGGGATTTCTGCGCTGAAAAATTGGTAACTGCTGCGTCCAGTTCTGCAGGAGATGCAATGCCTTTGGCCTGAAGTTGTTCTGCCCGTTCTTTCTCCTGACCGGCCAGTTCAAACTGGCTGCGTGATTCCGCCAGCGATGCCTGCGCGATTTTCAGATTGGCCTCCGCTTCAATGACGGACTGCTGGTATTCGGCGTCGTCAATCTGAGCAATCAATTCACCGGTTCTGACCGGATCACCAATGCGTTTGCGAATCAGCAGTATGCGGCCCGACACCTTGGGCGCGGCAATGTATTGATACTGCGGATAGATGGTTCCGGTCAGCTGTCGAACTTCCCGAATCGGACCGTACGAGACACTGTCCACTTCAACTGCAACCGGAGAACGCGGCGCACGTACCGATTTCCCGCCGCTAAAAATCAGGGAAGATATCCGCCAGATCAGAAATATCCCAAAAAAAATCGCAACACCAATTAAAATTTTTTTCTTCATAAAGTTATCCTGATTAAGGTTTGGTCATCTCAAATTACGACAGTCGAATAAAAATAGAATAAGGCCATCCATTTCACAATCCATACCTATGATTGAAATATAACCAAATCGGGAATAAGAATCAACAAATCGATTGTTAATCCGATTGACACATATCAAAAATAATATTTACCTTGAAATTGGCCTTTTCCATTTGTATCTTTTT
>CAZTZL010000111.1:0-8175 GCA_964617625.1 uncultured bacterium | reverse complement strand
GAATCCCGGACATCCCACTCGGTCAGTTTCATGAAACAGCCGTCGATGGAATGTTTCGCCTGACCGATTCTGTGGCAGAGCCAGCCCGCCAAATCCTGATCTCCCAAAGCCACATTCTCACCGGCGATGGAATCGACCACGGAGCCGTTGAAATAGACATGAATCTCTCCCGTGGAGGAGAGATCCGAAATCGTGACAAAAAGCCGGTCTCCGGAAAAATTCCTGTTTTCGGAATCTTCAGCACAGACCTGGTAATGATAAATAGTTGCCGGTTCCAGTCCCTCAATGTCGGCCCAGTGCTCTGTGGCAGGCGTTTCATCACAAAGACTGTCCCCGTAAGTGCAGGACGCTCCGTAATGAACCGTACAGAACGAAGCCACATCTGTTTCCCAGTAAAGCGTCACACCGTCCTGGCTCCATTCCACCACCTCGGGTCCCGAAACGATCTGCGGCCCTTCACACGAAAGAATATCCGAGGTGTCCCTTGGAACGATCTCGTAACCATACTTATAAGGCGGTCCCGCTTCGGCATACTGCTTTAAAATACCGGTCACATCGAAAGTACCTATTGGTTCGGGAATATTTGTTTCTAGATTAATATACAATGTCGTTTCTCCTGTGGAATCTTCAATAGAAGAATTGCTTCTATTATAGGTCACACGATTGATGCGGACCAGACGTCCCTCATTGGGTTCGGAGTAGTCGGATTGAAACGTGGCATTCACTTCGGCGCAGGTCAGGAGCATGGGTTCGGGAACCGGATGATTCGAACTGTGAATCACTGTATTTTCAAAATCGGGGACAATTTCTGTCATGCCCTTATATTGACTCAGTATTCCGGTGACCGTGACACTGTCCCCTCTTGAAAAAATCATCATCCTTTCAGGAGAATAGAGAATGATCCCTGCGGTCTCATCCTGAATAAAGATTTCGGTCTGAGACGAAGAAAATGTATGGCTCCCCGCTGTGACAATGCCGCTTACCGTTACCTCCTGCCCTTCGGAAAAGGGCGCGGTTAACTGGCCCATCGCATCGTTCTGATGGAGCTGAATAATTTGGAACAGGGACTGTTTGACAATGATGGAAGGAAAAGAATGAATGGGTTTCAAAGTGCCGCCGATACCGGCCGTCATGATTTTAAAAACCGATGTTTCCGCAAAATCCGGTGAAACCGCTGAGAGAATTGAAACTGTCCCGGAATCCGTCTCCGTAATTGCTGCGCCGGACACATGAAGTGTATCCCCTGAAATAACCAATTCGGCATTCAATAGACCGGCCCCTTCGATCTGAATATCCGTGACCTGTCCTGACCACTCCCAATTCTCCGGAATGATCATATCCACACGATCCAGCTGGCAATTCATTTCACCCATGATCGTAATCCGGATATCCACTGTATCGGAAAATCCGATCTCTGTTGGAAAAATCGTAACCGACCCGCTTCCGTCTTCGGAATGCGGCGGCGATTCGGGACTGCTAAGCGAATTCTGGGCATGTACTTCCGAATCGGAATGAACCACAAAATCATTGGCATTGTCATCAGTATCATAACCATTTCCATCCTTTTCCTCGGAGCCGCCGGAAGCCATGGATTCGGCAGTTGAATTTTCCGATGCCTTTCTTTCGAGAGATCCTCCCTCCCCGGTTTCTCCGGCATCTCCCGAGCCTTCGGGCGAATCTCCCCCCTCCCAAGCGACCAGATCAATAACTTCTTCAGCCGGATTCAAAAGTGCAATATGCCCTCCGCTGTTGCTCAATCCCAGAGCGGACGAACTCGTTTCGACAATATCGGGGACCGTCTCGCATGCATCTCCTCCCCAGAGAAAAAAACCGTACGCCGGAATAACATGGTCGGAAGTGAATATCTCCTTGTTTGTCCAGTTTCCGCCTTCCTTCTTTTTATAGACCAGTCTCCAGCCTTCGAGCAAAACCGCACTGTCCGCAGGATTGTACAGCTCCACAAATTCATCATTGACACCCGAGTGCTGATGATACCGGATCTCACTGATCACCGGATGATCCGCGTGTTGCGCGATGATGGATTGCTGACACCATAAGATGACAACAAAAATCCATCTCACAGAATTCTTAAACATGACAAACTCCTTAATAAATGAAAAAAGAAAAGATTCAAACGGTGCGGATGCAGGATGCAGTAAAAAGAATAATAATATAGTAAAATATAACGATATTCCGATAAATTGTCAAGAATTATTACAAATAAAACACTAAAGACAAAATTATTTTTAATATTGAATTAATTTTGATAGAATAGATACCCAATTTATAATATAAAAATTCTATTTTCGTCTGCGTAAATCCCAACCGGTAGATTTTCAAATTTCTTCTTGACTTCTTCTGATGTTTCGATTATTTTAAAGCATCATTTTTCATTAGAAAATAAAAATCCCGGTCTATATTAATTTTTCGCTTCAGATCGACTTGTTTATTTAATACCAAATGACGGATCTATTTCGAATGTTTACCCAGACAAACAAATCCAATCCTTTAAAATTGAATAACAGAATCCACATTGGTTATGCAGTATTTTTTCATTTTATCAAGCAGACCGGATTGTGTTGGATCTTTTGCATTCTGCTTCTAAACGGTTGTGATGAATCTCTGCCTCCATATCAGAAGCCTGAAAATCTGTTCACAATTGACCGGATTGAAATTTCGCAGGGCACCCATTCCATTGCGGGTGATTATCTGGTGAAGTTCCACATTTACGGTAAGAACCTTTTCGACGAAACTTTCAGCGACCGGGTGAATATCCGGGGAAGCGTTCAGATTTGGAATAAAGAGAAACCGGATTTGAGTGCCACACTATCACTGGATAACACAAATTTCGGTCCCGATACAGACCTGTCCGGGAATGTGCTCACACTCGGCCCGGGAGAAGAATTTGAGCTGCGCGTGACATGGGATTGCCATACAGACGACGGGGAAGACCTGGCCGGATTTTTTAATATGTCTCCTCAAGCCATCGCCGTTGTATCCACGGGTGCAAGAGATTTTTATGTACAGGCAGAGGTCACTCTTTTTAAGGAACTTGGACTAATCCGGTCCGAACCGGTTTTATTTTTCTTTAACGGTTGATCATGACACTGCGAATCCGCATTCAGAAATCCGAAAAAAACTGGTTGAGATTTCTTTTTATTCTCATTTTGAGTTTATGGACATCCGGTCCGGTTTTCGGTGGCATTTCCGGAAAGCTGTATGGAACCGTCACTGATGAAAAAACCGGTGACGCCCTGATCGGAGTCAATATCATGATTTTGGGAACGCGCCAGGGTACGGCTTCCGAAACGGATGGATCGTATCAGATCCAGAATATTCGGGCGGGTATGTACAGCGTGCAGATCCGCATGATCGGATATCAAACGGTCACTTTCAAGGATATCCGCATCCATCCGGACCGGAAAACCCGGCTGGACATTTCCATGAAAGAGAAACCACTGGAAATGGAAGGGGTCGAGATCACCGTGGAAAAACCCCTTATCCAAACCGATATCACCGGAACGACATACGACATCGAAGCAAGAGAACTGGTCCAGCTGCCCATCGATCAGTTTCAGGATGCCGTCGGCCTGCAGCCGGGAGCGACTTACGATGGCCATATCCGCGGCGGGAAAAAGAGGGAAATCTTCTATCTTATAGACGGCCTGCCCGCCCAGGACTGGATTCAAGGAGGGTCCGGCCTAAATTTGCCGCAAAGCGCCATTGAACAGATTAGCATCCAGACCGGCGGGATGACCGCTGAATACGGAAACACGCTTTCCGGTGTCGTCAACGTAGTCACCGCAACCGGACATGATGTGCCCTCTGTTATAATCCGCGCGGACAAGGACGATCTCTTTGGCGGAACCCAGGTCAGTCATGCCAATGAAGCAGAGATCGCTCTGTCCGGACCGATCAAAAAAGAAAAAATATATTACTTCACAGCCTATCAGGGATTGTGGACACAGACCCGCTGGTGGCAGGACATGAACCGGTTTTTCACCTCTCCGTTTCGGCAGAACGCCAATGGAATTGCAAAAATCGACTGGCTTTTGCCTGCCGGTCGTCTCAGCATGCAATGTATTTATTCGCTGCAAAGATGGCGCGACTATGAATTTTCATGGCGCTTCAATTTAGACGGTCTCCCGCCGAGAAAACAGATTTCTCTCCGCCCTGCCATTATCTGGACGCACACCCTTTCGAAAAAAACCTTCTACACATTCATTCTTGGATACCACGATCTGATTTCAAAAATCGGATCGGGCAGTATGGAGAGTTTTGCACCGGAACCTTATGCTTATGATTTTTACCTGCAGTACATAATGTCGGGCAAACGCTCATGGTGGACGGAAACGCATCAGCAGGTCGGGATGCTTCAGACGCATCTCACAAGCCAGGTTCATCCCTACCATTTGCTCAAGATCGGCGCCCAGTTCAATCTGACACGCGTGCACTCTATCCTAAGGAAAATGGAACCGCAAATGACGTACTTTGGAAAACCGTTGGTTCACGAACCCCTGTTGAACTATAGCACGGAATTCGATTACACACCAAGATCGGGAAGTGTTTATATTCAGGATAAATTCGAAGCCGGCAGTGACCGGTCCGTGGTTCAGATCGGCCTGCGCTTCGATTTTCTCGATCCGCGCGCGCAGAGACCGGCCGTCGAACTCATCCCGACCGAACCGGGATCTTACCAAGAAGTGGTCACAGAATGGGTGCCGGCCAAAGTACAGACCCATTTATCTCCAAGAATTGGATTTACAATGCCCCTCTCGGACCGCTCCTTCTTTTTTGTTAATTACGGACACTATTTTCAGTATCCACTGTTCGAGTACCTCTATTCCGGTCTGGACAATGTGCAGTTGAGAAACGGTGTGAATGTACTTCGGGGTAATCCGGACCTGCTTGCCGAGCAAACCGAAGCTTGGGAAATCAGCACGCGGGTTCAGCTTGTTGAAAACCTCGTTGGTTCGATCACCTATTTCAGAAAAGAGACGATGAATCAGATCGACACGAAAACCTATGTGGGCTCAAACAGCCGGATCGCAGGCGATTACGGTTTTGCCGAGTTTGTGAACAACCCGCTCGGTGAATCGCAGGGAGTTGAACTTGTGCTTAAACGGGACAAAGGAAATTTTATTACCGGAGAGATCTCATACACCTACATGGAGGCCAAAGGGCTCAGTGAGACTGAGAATCAGGGGATCAACTATGCACAATGGGGATTTCCCATCTCTACACATATGTATTATCTCAGCTGGGACCAGCGCCATACCTTGAAATGCGATCTCGGATTCAAACTGCCTTACGGCTTTCACGGGAATATCGTATTTCAGAAAACCAGCGGCCGGCCCTATACCTATTTCCCGTCAAAAGACGGCTTCACACCCGATTTGCCAGAAGCCCATTTTTTGCCCAACAACCGGAGGATGAAAGGCCACACATTTTTTAATATGAAAATCCAAAAGGATTTTCAGTTGAAAAAAGCGTTTATCGGAGACCCGTCTCAGGTTACGGTCTATTTTGACGGCCGCAATTTGCTGAACAACAAAAACGTAATCTGGATGGACAGCTCCGGACGAATCGGCGGAGAACTGGGCGATCCTGCTGCTTACGAAATCGGCAGAAGAATGAGTTTCGGAGTACAGCTTACTTACTAAATAAAAATAATATTTGCTCGTCCAGAATATCCATCCTGGATACAGGATAAACGAGAGCTCTATTGTGAAAACGTACATCAACAATATGTCGGATTTCACTTTGCTCAACCCGACCTGCAAATTACCTAAATCCGATATAAATACTGCTTCTGAATCAGCGTCCCTTTTTCACTCACACAAATCCAGCCGGCACTACATAACATCCTTTTCCAGCATTCGGGATCAATCGGATAAATACGATTTCCCAAAAGATTTCTTAATCTGTTTAAAAATGAGGGTTGTGAGATTGTAATCAGAACATATCCTTCATTTTTTAAAATGCGTTTAATTTCATTGATCAAAGTCTCTTTATCACGGAGATATTCGGTGATTCCGATAGCGGAGATGATGGATACACAATCATTCCGAAAAGGGAGGTGTTCAGCAGATCCGACAAGACCTGACAAGCCGTCACGGTTTTTGGCCGCATTCTTAAGCATACTGAATGACTGATCCAGTCCGATAATCGGAATGTGAACGGGAAAAATTTCCAGTGTGGATCCGGCGCCTGTTCCCAGGTCAATCACAAAGGGATATGGTTCCGGAATGGATTGAATGAGAAAGCGGAGGTTTGCCAGTTCATTATCAAGTACGCAGCGAAAGAAAGACAGCCGGCGGGTCCAAAAATAAGCAGCCGCCTTGATATTCCACAGTTTCATATTTATTCAAACTTTATTTTCTTTGACATCAGGTTGGATTTTTTCGGTTAGTTTGTTTATTTCGATTGGATCGCACCAGCTATAAATTCTCAATATAATCAATTCTTTGCAGCTTGTTTCAGTTTGGCATAAAGATCGTTTACTTTATCCAGAAGAGATGGTGGAACAGCGTCTGTATCAACCTCCCGCATGTTCGCACGGCGTATCTGTGATGCAGTCGAAAGCAGTTCAGCAGGATTACGAATTCCTGTAATGCTGGCCAATACATGAAGTCCGTGGGCGGGATTTTCACACAATGCTTGATAGTTGAAAAAATGCACACTGTCGCTGTGTTCTTCGAGCAAATATTGATAGCTGACCACCCAGTATTCCAGCCAGAAAATCAAATTCTCGGTGTCTTTTGATATACGCCTGTCCAGCCAACCATTGAAGTCGATCGGACGCAGATTCTTGCCAAAATCAAAATGACCGATCCCCCGCATGTATTCAGAGGCGAATGAATCTTCAGCATGAATACGAAGAAAATTTCGATGCTGTTCCAGAAGAGAAGCCGCGTGGTCGAACGGATCACGAAAAGGAATAATAATGACAGAATCGGGAAAAAGCCGGCGCAGCACCGGTATACGTGCAATGTTGCCGTTGTTCTTTGAAATATAACGGGCTTCAGATACTTTACCGCCCCTGCGCAGCAGAATGATTTTACGCATGTGATTGCGAAAAAAATCTTCAAAATCACTGTCTTCTTCATGATTCTGCCAGGGTTTGATGCGATCCTTGGGATAATGCTGACGCCAGAAGGTTTTCCACAACACCTCTTCGAAAGCTTCCGGACTGTCAAGATTGATCAACATTCCATCACCGTGGGCACGTTCACGCAACTCACTGTTTTGTTTGAATAAAGAGGAGAAGCGGTTCCAAAAACAAGGTATAAGTACAAACGGCATGTCCCGATAGCAATGCGCTGCAAAATCCGGTAAGTGTGCACAGCATTCCAGAAGCAGAGTTGTCCCGGCACGTGGCAAAGCAGTAATAAAAACAGGCCGGTCAGTTTTACATTCAGTCAATTTTTTCGCAAAAATCAGATTCTCGGTATCGGCAAGTGGAATCTGTGCGAGATAGGTGCCAAATGCCACACGGTGCAAAAACCTGTCTATTGATGAATAACTGTTCGATCTGGAAATAGGTTTTGAACCGAAAAGAAGAAAAAAAACAGCCAGGATACTGCTCATGATCAGAAAGACAGATGAAAAAACAACATTAAAAACAGATTCGAGAGAAACAACATGGATCAAACTGGCCAACCAAACCACTCCCACTGGCAGTAAAACTGCCGCTCCTCCACCACCTGCGAGAATAAAAAATAGCCGGAATAAATACTTTGCATCCTGTTGAAGTGCGGTCTCTTTGGCCTCGTCATTCAGATTTGAATCTCGTATCACTTCGAGCGAATGACGTGAAACAGCAACAACCTGTTTTGTCCTTTCGATCAACCTGAATTGCCGTAATAAAAAAACAAAGCCAACAACAAGAAATACAGCAGCAATCCATGAAATCATTCTTTGCTGTCACCTTCCTGGTTACTGCTCTTTTTTTTCAATCTGCGTATAAGCCGTCTGATTGGATACCAAAGAAAACCAAATATTGCAACAATGATCCCTGCGATAGCAGCTAACAAAGCACCTATTGAAGATACTGCTGCACCGGGTCCGAGATAAGCCATTACCGACACGGGGAAAATAAGTAAGATGCAAACAGCAATGATGATCAACCAATTAATCTTCATTTATATCATCTCCATTTTTTTTGAGAATATA
>CAZTZL010000110.1:0-8484 GCA_964617625.1 uncultured bacterium | reverse complement strand
ACGACGAGGCGATTTATCTCCATGCGGGCGAATCCTATCATGTGGATCATTTGGACTGGGAGCGGAGAAAGGCGCTGGTGCATCAGGCCAGGACGGATTACTATACAGACGCGCAGACCAAGACCGATATCAAGGTCATGGATGTTTTTGAAACAGCACCCGTCGGAGGAGGCGGAAAAAGCCACGGCGAGGTGAGCGTGACGACGCTGGCGACGTTGTACAAAAAGATCAAATTCAATACACACGAGAATGTGGGTTCGGGACGGATTCATCTGCCTGAAATGACAATGCACACGACGGCTTACTGGTGGGAACTGGAAGAATCGGTCAAGGAAACGCTTTCTCTTTCTGAAGCCAATCTTGGGGACGGATTGAAGGCGCTTGGTAATGTTCTTGAAAATGTGGTGCCAGTCTGGGTGATGACCGATCCGAGAGATCTCCGTACCGTGCCCATGCTGAAGTCGCCTTTTTCATCCAGGCCCACGATTTATATTTATGAGCATACTCCCGGCGGCGTGGGCTACAGCCAGAAGATATTCAGACTTCATCTGGAATTACTAAAAGCCGCCCGCGACCTGATCCGCTCCTGCTCCTGCAGAACCGGCTGCCCCTCTTGTGTCGGCCCTGTGCTCGAAGTGGGTGAGAAGGGAAAAGAAAGCGCGATCAAACTCGTCGAGCTGGGATTGAGGTAAATTTTAGGAAGTAAAATAAAAATTGAATGGAAATCAACAGATAAACTGTATTTTGAACTTTCATATAATAAAATTTTTTAAAGTTAATGGAGCACACTACAAACCGGGGGCATAGAGGGGGAATTAAAAAATATCTTTCTGAGGATCATGAAATGATCTGAAGTATCTGGGGAGAGGGGAAATAGTTATCATGTTATCCACTATAAGATCCTTCGTCCCGGGACATCGGGACTCAGGATGACAATTGTATAAGTATTTTCAGATTATGATGCTGGGAACGAGAAAAATGTCTGTCATCTCGAATACTTCCGCTTTAGCGGAAGATGAGAGATCTTATAATGATGAATGTTATAAGATTTCTCAGTCGTTTCACTCCTTCGAAATGACAAATGTTGGTGTTTTTTCTCGCACCGAAGAATATGACAGGATAAAGGAATGCGATTGCTTCTCCCCGATAAATCGGGAATCGCAAAGACATTAATTTTTAAAGGAGAATGAAGGATGACCAGAAAACCTGTTTTTTGGGTTGTATCTGCACTGATTTTTATCGGCAGTGTGATATTCACTTTAAAGTTTTTTCCAAGCGCTTATCCAATCGTCAATCTCGATCTGAAAATGAACCGGGAAGCGGCCTTGAAATCGGCAAGAGATCTGGCAGAACAATTTAATTGGGGGCCGGAGAAGTTTAAACAGGCGGCTACATTCGGTGTGGATACAGAGGTTCAGAATTATGTTGAACTCGAAACGGGCGGCCCGGAATCCTTTGCAAAAATGCTCAAGCAAGGATTGTATTTTCCGTATACCTGGAGCGTCCGTCATTTCAGGGAAAATGAAACCAACGAAACCTTGGTTCGGTTTACTCCGTCCGGACAGCCATACGGCTTTATAGAGAAACTTCCCGAAGAGGCTCCCGGCCCCGGTCTGAATTCACAATCCGCTCTGAAAATCGCGGAAACGGAAGCCGTCGTGAAATGGGGGATCAATCTAACTTCTTATAAGTTAGTGGAAAAATCTCAGGAAATCCGTCCGGGCAAACGCATCGATCACACATTCGTATACGAAAGGCCGGACGTGCAAATCGGGCAGGGATTGTACCGTCTGCGTCTGGTGGTCAGCGGAGACAAGCTTACAGAGCTGACCCATTTTGTGAAAATACCCGAAGCCTTTATGCGGCACTATCAGGAAATGCGCTCGGCCAACGAAACCATTGCGAACCTGGCGATGGTCGCTGCTGCAATTTTATATATAATCGGGGGCTGCATTGTCGGATTGTTTCTTTTGCTCAAACAACGGTGGGTACTCTGGAGGAAAGCCGTATTCTGGGGATTCTTCATTGCGTTCTTGCTCGTTCTCGTTCAGATCAATTATATGCCGCTGGCCTGGATGGATTATGATACGGCGCTGTCAGCGCAGGGATTCCTTCTGCAGCAAGTGGTTCAGATGCTGGTCACCTTTATCGGGATGGGACTGCTGCTGACGCTTTCTTTTATGACAGCCGAAAGCCTTACCCGGAAAGCGTTTCCGAATCATATTCAATTCTGGAAGTTGTGGTCCACAAACACTGCAAATTCCCCTGCTGTTCTCGGCAGAACCGTCGGTGGGTATCTGGCAGTCGGACTCTTTTTTGTTCTGGATGTGGTGTTCTATTTTTTCGTTACCAAGGTGCTTGGATGGTGGACGCCTTCCGAATCGCTGTTTGAACCGGATATTCTGGCCACTTATTTCCCGTGGCTCACATCCATTGCCTACTCGCTTCAGGCCGGATTCTGGGAAGAATGTCTGTTCCGGGCTATTCCGATTGCGGGCGCCGCTTTGATCGGACAGCGCCTTGGTCACCGCCGGGCCTGGATTATCGGCGCTTTTTTTGTACAGGCACTGGTGTTCGGCAGCGGGCATGCCAATTATCCCCAGCAGCCAGCGTATGCACGCATTGTCGAATTGATTATTCCCTCTATCGGCTGGGGCCTCATCTATATTTATTTTGGGCTCCTGCCTGCTATTATTTTGCATTTTACCGTGGACGTCGTTTACTTTTCCATACCGCTATTTGTCTCTTCCGCTCCGGGGATATGGGTGGACCGGGCAATGGTGATTGTTCTGACTTTTATTCCGCTTTTCATTATTGTCTATAAGAGGATACGGGCCAAACAATGGCAGACGGTTCCCGAAGAAAATTACAATCGTTCATGGAAACCTCCCCAAAAAGTAATGTCCGTTACTTCTGGAAACAAGTCTGAAAAGCGTCCCCCGTTAAGTCTGAAAAAATGCAGAGTGGTTCTGATTGGAGGAGTATTGGGGCTTGCTGTCTGGTTTCTTGCTTCGAGTTTTAATAATATCGCACCCTCTCTGACCATGAGCCGAACAGATGCAGAAAAGCTGGCCAGGACAACGATGGATAATCACGGTATTGCACTGTCAGACTCCTGGCAGCTTCTCAGTGCTGTGGAAGCGCCTATGGGAGAAGACGACCGCTTTATCTGGCAGAATGAAGGAGAAGAGAAATATCAGGAATTGTTGGGATCGTTCGTTCCGATTCCCGCCTGGAGGCTTCGTTTCGTACAGTTCGAAGGGGATGTGGCTGAACGGGCAGAGGAATTTCAAATTCTAACGGCACAGCCGGAGGAAATTATCCGGTTCCTGCATATTCTTCCTGAATCACGTCCGGGAGCTGATCTAACCGAAGAATCCGCTCGCAGGATTGCTTATTCGTTTCTTGCTGAGAAATTCCAACTGGATGCGTCGAAATTGAAAGAGGTTTCCGCAGAACCTTCGAAACTCCCGGAACGTGAAGACTGGCTGTTCACATTTGCAGACACGTTGAATCATCCATTAAAAGAGGGTGAAGCCCGCATCGCCGTGAAGATTTCGGGAGATGAAGTGACTGATGTCTACCGTTACATTCACGTTCCGGAAGAGTGGGAGAGACAGGAAAGGAACCGGAACAATCTTACACGTATCGTTCAGATTTTTGTTATCCTTGTGATTTTTGCCCTGTTCGTGGCCGGTGTGATCGGTGCGAGCATTCAGTGGAGCCGCAAGCATTTTTCTGTTTCGGTCTTTCTCATCTTTATGATACTTTCGTTTGTCATCGGACTTATTAATTTGGTCAATCGGTGGCCGGCCACAATCGCGCAGTTTTCGACAGCCGAACCGCTGATGAATCAAAAACTCATTGCCATCATCTTCCCTATCGTCGGCCTGATCTTTCTTTCGGCCGCAATCGCACTCATTATCGGTTTTGTTACAGCCTGGAAAACCAAACAAACTCAATCCCAAGGGACTGTAATGACGATCGGGACAGGATTTGCTTTGGGGATAATCATTGCAAGTCTATCAGCAGTCATTTCGATGTGGTTTAAACCTTCACTTGAGCCGCTCTGGGCGGATTATAAAGCCTTGAGCAGTTTTATTCCCATATTAAAAGATGGCATTGGTTCCATCACGAGCTATATTTTGGGCGCGACAATATTGATGTTGATTATTACATCGATTGACCGTTTTTCAAACGGCTGGACAAAACGGAAAGCTGTTTTCGGGATTTTATTGGTTCTGATGATTTTTGTGATCAGCGGAAATACGAAAGAGAATCTTTCCTTCTGGTTTATTTCCGGATTGACTTCGGGAATATTTTATTTGCTGGCTTATCTCTTTGTATTGCGTTTTAATATCGCACTTATTCCACTTACAGTCGGAGCGGGTGCCATGCTCGATGCGCTGAGACAGGGACTCATGCATGCTTATCCGACTGCGGTTCCGGGCGCCGTTCTGGCGATAATTCTGATTGGCGTGCTTTCTGTTTTTTGGTACAAGCTGTTGAGTCAGTGATATCGAATATAAATATTACACTCCCAGCCGGAGACTGGGAGCGAGGACAAACTTTCTCGTTCCAACACTCTGATTTGATACGGATAAGGAGATAAATAAAAAAAAACCTGTCATTTCGAAGGATCCCACTCAGGAGGGAGACTGAGAAATCTTATAATAGTCAAGACTACAAGATTTCTCACCCCCTCAAAGGGGGATTCGAAATGACAAGATAATATATGAGTATAATACCATGAAAAACAAGCCATCCAAACTATCATCGATTATTGCATTGATAACAGTCAACCTCTTCCCCGTATTCGGTGTGTTATTCATGGGATGGAATGTGTTTCCCCTTATGCTTCTTTACTGGTCGGAAAATGTAATTATCGGTTTTTACAATGTACTGCGGATGGCTGTGTGCACTCCACAAAAAAACGAAAGCTGGTTTATCAAATTATTTCTCATTCCGTTTTTTATCATCCATTACGGAGGATTCACACTTGGGCACTGTGCTGTTATTATTACTTTTTTTGGAAAATCGTTTTTTGAGGGAGCTGCCGGCCCCCGGTTGGATATTCTGCTGCATATTATCAGGGAATATGGTTTGCCCTATGCCGCACTATCGATTTTTTTGAGCCATGGTTACTCGTTTGTAATGAATTTTTTACGTAAAGGAGAATATAAACGTATTCCTATACAAAAACTCATGATGGCACCCTATGGCCGTATTGCCATTCTACACATTACGCTTATTTTTGGTGCGTTTTTGGTACTAATTTTTAAATCACAGGTATTTGTACTTCTGCTTTTTATTTTCCTTAAGATCGTTGTTGATCTCTGGGCCCATTTGAGGGAACATCAAGTGAAAGAAAAGAGAGTCTGATTATTTGTGGGAAATTGGGCAATATATTCTATTTTTATACGTTTATCTGGATGATTGAAAAAACTATATTCATAAAATGAAAGGATCGAACAATGAAACGACAACTGATTACGACCGCGATATGGGTGATTTTTCTCGGTGTTTGTGTTGTATTTGCTGGAGAAGAGGTGACTGTTAAGTCTGTTTCCGAAGCGGCTCAAGGACTGGATTTACAGGCAGTGGGCGAGCTGTTCAAGGAATCGGAAAATTTGGAGGATTTTGAGAAATCACTCAATGATCCGGAAGTCGGCGTCAACAATCTCGATCTCGATGAGAATGGGGAAGTTGATTTTATCCGTGTCGTAGAAGAAGTCAACGGGGATGCGCATGTCATTATTCTTCAGGATTGTCTCGGAGAAGATGAATTCCAGGATGTGGCGACCATTGAAATTGACAAATCTGATGAAAATTACGACATGCAGGTTCAGGGGAACGAAGAGCTTTACGGAACAGATTACTATGTGGAATCCACGAATGTGCACATTCATGCATGGCCCATTATAACCTGGCTGTACAGGCCGGCTTACCGCCCATACTGGTCTGTATACCATTTTGGATCTTATCCATGGTGGTGGCGGGTTCGCCATCCGTTGTTGCATCCTATGTACCGCAACAGGGCCGATGTCTATACCCAAAGAGCCGGATTCAGATTTACAAGAACCCCTAGAGTCGTGGTACGAACCAGGGTGAAATACCATCCGCATTCTTCAACCCTGGTTAAAAGAAAAGTAGTTCACACACCACACGGAACCAAAGTCGTTACAAAAAAGAAACAGCCGGGGAAACCGCCAGTGGTTAAGAAAAAGACAGTGAAGAAAAGAAAATAGGAGTTTAATAATGAGGTTGCGGGTCCGATATATCCCAGGCATCCGGGTTTATCGGACCTTTTTATTTGTGAAACCGAATTTCTTTTTCAAGATAATCCAAACCGGAAATGATTTCTGCAGCTTTGATGTCCACGAGCCATGTCCGGTCTCTCGCTAATCTGGCCGGTGTTTTCGAGACAGAACCCTCTTTTTGAAAAACACGGACCAATGTTTCGGATTTGTCCTTGCACGAAACCAGAACGATCACTTCTTTTGCATTTCGGATTGCTTCAGGGGTCATGGTAATCCGGTATTTAGGTTCAACGGCGGCTTCTGTTTTGATAAAAGATTGTCCTGTCCTTTCCAATGCAGGAGATCCGGGAAACAGGGATGCCGTGTGACCGTCTGCGCCCATACCCAGCAGGACAAGGTCCGGGGATTTCGGAAAAAGACTCTCATACTCCTCAATCATTTTTTGAGTATCCGAGTGTTCGGCTTCGATCCTGTGAATATTTGCAAAAGGAATGGGAACCTGAAAGAGCAATGCCCGGTTGGCCATACGGTAATTGCTTTGGGGATCATCCGGTGGTACACATCGCTCGTCTCCCCAGTACACATGAGTCTTAGACCAGAATTCCCGATCCGTTCGTGATTCTGATGCCAGTTTTTCATAGACACCCTGTGGTGTGTTTCCACCGGATAAGACAAAATGGAAAGTGTCCTGCTGTTGGATTGCTTTCTTTCCCGTGGTGTAGATCGTTTCAGCGGCGTATCCGCTCAGATTGTCGTATGTGTTAAAAATATGAATCATGTCAATCCTTTAGTACGAATGCAGCCATGTTTTTCCGTCTTTCCTTAATAGAATATCAGCGCTCTGGGGTCCCCACGATCCGGGAGCGTAATTGGGAAACTGCCGGATCAGTTCTTTTTCAGGAAACTTGAGCAGTGGATTGACAATCTTCCACGATGCTTCGATACTGTCCGCACGCCAGAACAGGGAAGATTTGCCCTGAATCCCGTCTAACAGCACCTGCTCGTATCCGCCGGACAGGGGAGTGCCCAGGTCCGAGTAACGAAAATTTAGATGCGCCTGCGTGACTTCTTCATCAAAACCGGGAACGCGTGTGGTCAATGAAAGCTGAATTCCCTCATCCGGCTGGAGGCGGATAATCAGCACGTTCGGCAATACATTCCGGCAGGTCTCTTCGTTGCCAAGTATGCAAAGCGGCACGTTTTTAAACTGGACAATCACTTCGGAAACTTTCTTTTCGAGCTGTTTACCTGTTCTGATATAAAAGGGCACACCGTGCCACCGCCAGTTGTTGATTAAAATCTTCAGTGCCAGAAATGTCGGCGTTCCTGATTTGGGGGCGACACCGGATTCTTCGCGATATCCCTGATACTGTCCGAGGATGAAGTCTTCCTGTAAAATCGGAAGTATCGATTGAAAGACCTCTGCTTTTTTATCCCGGATGGATTCGGTGTGCTCGGCCAGCGGTGCTTCCATGGCAATCAGTGAAAGGATCTGCATAACATGGTTCTGCAGCATGTCCCGCACAATACCTGTTTCCTCATAATAGGCTGATCTTCCCTCAATACCAATTTGCTCGGCCGCCGTAATCTGGATGTTGTCGATATAGTTACGGTTCCAAACCGGTTCGAAGATCGCATTGGCAAATCGGAAAACCATGAGATTTTTAACCGTATCTTTAGCGAGGTAATGATCGATCCGATAGATATGGTTTTCATCAAATTGATCGGAAAGCAATCGATCCAGTTTTTGTGCACTGCTCAAATCCCTGCCAAAAGGCTTTTCGATCATGGCCCGTGAACAGCCTTTGAAAATGGAAGTGAAAGCAATGGATTTCATGGTCTCCAGTGCCGATTCGACAATCGATGGGGGCAAGGCAAAATAAAAGATCGGATGAACAGCGGACTCGTTTTTGGTTAGTTTTATCAGGAATTCTTTTAAGTTTTTGAGTGATTCGGGATGATCCACACGGCCTTCCTGATAATGCAGCCGTTTTTTGAACTTCGTCCATGTCTTTTCATCAAATGCATGTTCATCCATAAACTGCTTAAGATTGGTTCTGCACTCCAGACAGAATTCTTTTTGGTTTTTTTCTTTTCGTGAAAAACCGACAATTTTAAATTTATTGGGAAGCAGCTTCAGCTGTTCCAGATGAAATAGCGCGGGCAGCAGTTTCCGCCTGGCCAGATCGCCAGAAACGCCGAATATCACCATGGTGCAGGAACA
>CAZTZL010000109.1:7231-8543 GCA_964617625.1 uncultured bacterium | reverse complement strand
TTGCCTAATATTATACAATTATGTCTCACAGTTTTGTGAGCCGAATCCAAAATATTAGCTTCATCTCAGGGATGCTGTCCAGCAGGTGCGATCGTAAAAAGAAAACTTAAATTAAATTAAGCAAATTGAATTAAAAGTCAAGAGAAATTCGAAATTAATCGTTATTGAATAATATTGTTTTTCAGTTCATGAAATAAAAGTTAAGTATTGTGTCATTTCGAGTCCCGATTCATCGGGAGGAGAAATCTTGTTTACATTCTAATTTGTCTGGTTATACAGATCTCTCATCCCGCTTTTGCGGGATTCGAGATTGACAGATTCATTTCATCTTTTCACATCGTCTCTCAGTTTGGGAAGGAGAAGGCAGTCCATTCTAATTCATTTTTTTGTCACGGACACCCCTCTTCCTCCGATCCCGAAGTCTCGGGATTGGAGGGTCTCCCCTGTAGGGGAGATAAATATGCCAGTGGTTGCCCAACGATGAACCGGACTTCGACGACCGCTTTTCTTATCAATCCCTTTGGAAACCTCGATTTCTATTCTTAAATTTTACTCCGATGATTCAGATCAGAAATTTACATTACAGCGTCGGCCAGCGGAAACTGCTCAAAGGGGTGGACTGGATGATTCATCCCGGAAAGCACATGGCGCTCATCGGCCCGAACGGCGCGGGCAAAACCACGCTGTTCCGGATTCTGCACGGTGACCTGACGCCGGATCAGGGCGGCATGATCATGCCCAGAGACACGGTCATCGGGTACTTGCCGCAGGAGGAAGTGGCCGTGGAAAATACCGCGCTCATCGATTCGGTCATGCAGCGCCAAAAAGAGATCGTCCGAATTGAAAAGCAGATTTCAGCGATTCACCATCAGTTAGACGGCGATTCCGATCCGTCGAAAGAGCTTCTGGATAAATTAGGCAGGCTGGAGCACCATTATTCGGCTCTGGGCGGATACGAGATCGAGCATGAAGCTGCGCAAATCCTTTCGGGACTGGGATTTCAGAAACCGGATTTTCACCGGCCCATTTCCGAATTCAGCGGCGGGTGGCGCATGCGCGCGGTTCTGGCCAGCCTGCTTCTGCAGGACCCGGATATATTGCTGTTAGATGAACCGACCAACCATCTCGATCTGTCTTCCCTGGAGTGGCTCGAACAGTACCTCATCGGATTTCAGGGCAGTGTGGTGATCGTTTCGCACGACCGGTTTTTCATCGACCGGCTCGCTACGGACATTTACGAACTGGAAATGGGAAAGATCACCCACTATCCGGGAAATTATCATTTCTACGAAAAGAAAAAAGCCGAAAATAT
>CAZTZL010000109.1:0-7131 GCA_964617625.1 uncultured bacterium | reverse complement strand
AAATACGATCAGGACTGGGTATTAGACGGAATCAACCTCTCCGTCTTCCGGGGCGAAAAACTGGCCATGGTGGGTGTGAACGGCGCGGGGAAGACGACGCTGACACGACTGATTTACGGCGACCTGAAGCCCCAGAAGGGCAGCGTGGATCTGGGCCAGCGGGTCGAAATCGGGTACTACTCCCAGCACCAGATCGACGCGCTGGACCTGACCAAAACCGTGATGGAGGAAGTCTCTAACTTTTCCGCCGAATCCGCATCACAGAGAATCCGGAACGTTCTCGGCATTTTTCAATTTACCGGGGATGATGTCTATAAAAAAATAAACGTGCTGTCAGGCGGCGAAAAAGCGCGCGTGTCTCTGGCCAAAATGCTCCTTTCCGAAGCCAATTTTCTGATCATGGACGAACCGACCAACCATCTTGATCTCATCTCAAAAGAGGCGCTCGAACAGGCCCTGCTTGAATATGACGGCACACTGCTTCTCATTTCCCACGACCGGTACTTTTTGACCAAGCTTGTGCATCGGGTCATCGAAGTCAAAGATCATAAAATCCGGGTCATGGAAGGCAATTACAACGATTATCTGGACCGGCGCCTGGCCGAAGAGACAGCCCTGTCTGACACGGTGAAAGCTGAAAGAACAAAAGAGAGGGGAACCGGTCCTGCTGCCGGGAGCAGAAAGACCAGGGAACAGCGCCGCCGGGAAGCCGAATCCCGGGATGCGCTCAACCGGCTGAAAAAACCGGTAACCGAGAAGATCCGCCATTGTGAATCGCTCATCGAAAAGCTGGAATCCCGGAAACAGGAACTCGAAACCCGGATGGCCGATCCGGCCACGTATCAGCAAAATAATCAAGTCAGGGAACTGCAGTATCAGCATGCTGAAATTGAACGCGATCTTCAAGCCTGTTACAAAGAATGGGAAGGGCTGCAGGAAACACTGGATCAACTGGTCAATAAGAATCAAACGGAATTATAAATCCAATCCGGAAAACGAAAAGAGCCTGGCAGATATCCGTTCAGGCCGGACAGAATTTTACGGAGAGTACCGGAACAAGAGAGAGACATATTGCGTAATATAACTCAATGCCGGTTTCTTTCGGGATTGATTTATTCAAGAAAATTTGAGTATATATTCTATTTCACAGGAGATTCGATTATGAAAACGATGTTATCCATTTTCAGTTTGTGTTTCCTATTTCTAACCTGTGGTTCTTTGGGAACGAATCCGTTCGATACGGCCTGGGACACGCCGTTCGGCACGCCCCCGTTCGAAAAGATAAAAGTGCATCATTACAAGCCGGCCCTGAAGAAGGGGATGAAACTGCAGAAACAGGCGATAGACGCCATCATCAACAATCCGGAAACCCCCGATTTTGAAAACACGATTGCCGCTCTGGAATTCAGCGGTCTGCAGTTAATGCGGGTCCAGGATGTATTTTATAATATGACCGAATCCATGACCAATGCCAGGATGCAGGCTGTCGAGAAAGAAATGGCGCCTCTGCTGTCGGCCCACGGGGATGATATTTTACTGAATGCAAGCCTGTTCGCCCGGATCAAGAGCGTTTGGGAAAAAAGAGATCAGCTTGATCTGACCAGGGAACAGAATAAAGTGCTGGACGATACGTACAAAAATTTCGTGCGCAACGGCGCCAATCTCAACGAAGCGGATCAGGCCGAACTGCGGAAAATCAATGAAGAGCTTTCCGTGCTTTCCGTGCAGTTTGGTGAAAATGTACTGAAAGAAACCAACCGGTTCGAACTGGTCATCGATAACCAGGCGGATCTGGCCGGACTGCCCGCGGCCGTCATTTCAGCAGCAAGTGAAGCCGCTGAGAAAAAAGGTTATACAGGGAAATGGCTGTTCACCATTCAGAAGCCGAGCCTGATTCCGTTTCTGCAGTATTCCGAAAAACGCGACTTGCGGGAAAAGATGTTCAAAGCCTACATCATGAAGGGCGATCACAACGATGAACTCGATAACAAAAAAATTCTTTCCCGCATGGCATCGCTTCGGGTGAAAAAGGCCAAACTTTTAGGTTATCCGACATACGCCGATTTTGTGCTTGAAAAGAACATGGCCAAAGTTCCGGAAAACGTGTTCCGTCTTCTGGATCAGCTGTGGAAGCCCGCTCTGAAACGGGCCAGGGGCGAAGCCGGAATGCTTCAGGAAATGATCGATGAGGAGGGGGGAGGTTTCAAGCTAAAACCCTGGGATTGGTGGTATTACGCGGAAAAAGTGAAGAAGGCCAAATATAATCTCGATGAAGAAGCGCTGCGGCCCTATTTTCAATTGGAGAAAGTCCGGCAGGGAGCGTTTGATGTGGCTCATCAGTTGTGGGGACTGCAATTCGAAAAGAGGGAGGATATTCCGAAATACAATAGAGAAGTGGAAACATTCGATGTGAAGAATGCGGACGGGTCCCACGTTGGTGTTCTCTATACGGATTATTACCCCAGAGAGAGCAAGCGGGGCGGCGCCTGGATGAGCAATTTTCAGGAACAATACATTGTCCACGGCGGGAATATTCGTCCGGTGATCGTCAATGTGGGCAACTTCTCGAAACCCACGGGCGATCAGCCGGCGCTTCTCAGCCTGGAAGAGGTCGAGACCCTGTTTCATGAATTCGGACACGCGCTGCACGGACTCTTGAGCCAGTGCACGTATCCCTCTGTTTCCGGCACCAATGTGCCCAGAGATTTTGTGGAAATGCCTTCCCAGTTTATGGAAAACTGGGCCGAGGAACCGGACGTTATGAAAACATTTGCGCTTCATTACCAGACAGGGGAGCCGATTCCCGATGAGCTGATACAAAAAATACAGAATGCCAAACTGTTCAATCAGGGATTTGAGACCGTCGAATATTTGGCCGCGTCCTATCTCGACATGGACTGGCACACGCTTGGTGATGATGCCGAAAGGAACGTGACCGATTTCGAAAATGCTTCAATGGCTAAAATCGGATTGATACCGGAGATCGTTGTGCGCTACCGGAGCCCCTATTTCAGCCATATTTTTGCCGGCGGTTATTCGGCGGGATATTACAGCTATATCTGGGCGGAGGTGCTGGACTCAGATGCGTTTCAGGCATTTAAAACATCCGAAAATTTGTTTAATCCGAAACTGGCATCGGCGTTCCGCAAGAATATTCTTGAAGCCGGCGGCACGGATGATCCCATGACGCTTTACAGGAATTTTATGGGCCGTGAACCAAAAATCGATGCGATACTTGTTAAGCGGGGGTTGAATTAGGCAGGAAACAAGAATCATACAATGGTTTCATCTGAATGAAAAATTATGCATTCATGTGAAAGCCGTGAGGATAAATGAAATAATAAAGCCCCAATCCAGTTGGGGCTTTATCATTTTCCCGAACTGAGTTTGGGAAAGAGATGATCACGGTCTACAGGATCGAAAGATAAGAAGGGATTTTCTTCAGCAATTTATTCAAACGATTTTAATATTTCGTCCACCGGAGGTTTTCCTCTTTGTGCAAATATGACTTGACCTTTTTTATCGATGACATAGACCGTCCGTTTCTGCATAAGCTTTGCGTATGTTCCGTACGCTTTGGCTGTGTTCTTGTCTTTATCAATCAACAGGGGAAAGGGAAAAGAATGTTTCTGAACAAAGGAAAGATGAGATTTTGCCCCGGCGGGGTTGACGCCGAAAATAACAGCGCCTTTTTCTGAAAATGCAGCATAGTTATCCCGAAACTCGCAGAGCTGCTGGGTGCACACCGGCGTCTCGTCACCCGGATAAAAAATGAGGACGACAGCGCTGGCACCGCGAAAGGATGAAAGCCTGATTGTATCGCCTTTCTCGGAAATCAATGTAAAATCCGGTGCCATCGTCCCGATTTTAAGAAGCGATTTGTCTTTCGCCAGGAGCCAGTTTGGAAGCAGAGCGAATGCAAATAAAAAAATGATTAGTTTCATAGTTCCTCCTATGTCATTTTCCCCTTGTCCTCTCGCTGCCAGATTGAGTTTGGGAAAGAGAATTCCGGAACAAAAGGGGAGTCTGTCCAATCCCTGATTATTCAGCCGATTGTTTATTCCTGTTGCGTATTTTGTATAACCATAATGGCGCAATGATTATCCATATCAAAACTACAGCCCAGAGACGTCCTTTCGTAAAATTATAATCATGAAAAAGCTTGGACCACGCATGCCCCATGACGAAATGCCCAAAGATGAATTCAAAAATCACAGTGGCTGCAAACCAGAACAGCCCGACGCGCAATGCTTCGGAAGCGGAATCTAATTTCAGCACCGGGAGGATGAACCAGACATAAAACCCGAACAGCAGGATAAAGGTAAGTACGGATAATTGATGTGCGTGCAGTTCGTTAAGATAAATTTTAAAAATGGATTCACGTATCACTCCGTTTATAATTGCAATAGGTACACCGGGAATCCATGCAAAGAGATATTTCCATTTCATTGTTTAAAACTCACTTTCTCTTTCGTGATGGTTGAACCGGCCTGATGTACAGGTTTTTAATCCGTCATTTCCCTGACAGGTCAACGACTCAATCTGCGGGCTGCATTGATACCACCCTCAGACGTTAACGTTTAGGAAGATGCGTATCAGGAGACCGATAAAAAAACTGAATGCCGCGACACCCAGGCTCAGTCCTGTCATTTCAAGAAACCGTTTTTTAAATGGTTCGTCCTGTGCAACTGAAATATAATAGTTGAACAATGCGATAATCGAGACGGCAGCAGCCAGTGTACAGCCCAAACACAGGTAATAGTTCTTCAGAATGAGATAGGGCAGGACCAGAAGCAGAACAGTAATGATATAGGCCACACTTGTGTAAATGGACGCTCGCAACGGATTTTTTACGGTTCCCTCTGTCTTTGTCGACAGGTATTCGGAAGTTCCCATCGACAGGGCAGCCGCAATGCCGGTAATCAAACCGGTCAAAGCGATCAGTTTTGTGTTCTGGAGTGCCAGTGTCAGGCCTGCCAGTGCGCCGGTCAGCTCGACCAGTGCATCATTCAGGCCTAGTACGATCGAGCCTGTATAACGAAGTTTTTCTTCGTCTAACAGTTTTAGTAAAGCAGATTCGTGCTGGTTTTCATCATTCATGATGGTTTCTGCTTCGGGGATGATTTCTCTCAGGAGTTCGTAGCTGTTCTGGGCGTTTTCTTCTCCCCGCTCCATCAGTTTGACACCAAAAGTAAAACCAAAAATGCGGCTGATCCAGTAGTATTTCCAGATGGTCCATTTATCAGGGGCACTATCCTGCCGGGTGTGACTTTGCCACACCTGGTAGTGCCGGAGCTCATCATTGGCGATATTTCCCAGTACGCGCTTGTTCTCCGGTTGTTTGATTTTATCCGCCAACTTTTTATAAATGTGATATTCAGTGATCTCATTCTTCTGATAGACCAACAGTTTCCTGTGAATCTCTTTACTGATATTCATTTTTCAGTATCCTTCATGTAAGTGTTTGGATTGTCGACACAACAGAACCAGTTCGTAGGGTCATACTGTCCAACATTTGCTATCAAGTGCAGAATGTCTGTACTAAAATGATATGGTGGATTCAATTGAAATATCTTCCAATCATTATCAAGAAAAGAAAACGGTCTTGATACTTTGCTTTACTGTTCCTGCTACCACCAAATTGCAATTCGTCCTGTATTCGATTTAATTAATTTTTACATATTCAAAAAGATACGTCTGTGTTTCACCGAATGAAAAATCCCATTTAATTTTTGTTAAATTTCCTTTTTTATCGTGTGTAAAATTTATTTCCGCATCAAAACCTTTTGTGCTCTGGAAATATCCTTTGGACAAATCGCCATTTTCATTATATGTAAATTTAATAGTACCGGAGAGCCATGAATCAAAATTTTCCCAATCTGCGTTTAATAATCTGGAATTCTCATCATAGTCATAGGATTCACTTCCGGTAAGACCATCGGTGCGCTTGAAAAATTTTTTCGTTAATTTTCCAGTATTATTAAACTCGTATGTAAAGACAGCACAAAGTCCGTTTGAATATTTTCGATATGATTTGGTCAATCTTCCCTTATTATCGTACAGGTAAGTCGTTTCAGTTGAAAAACCATCCGAGCGTTCAAAATGTTTGTTTAATAACTTCCCATTTTTATTGTATGTGTAATAAGAAGGTCCACCGGTCTGGTTGCCATAATCATAATTTTCTTCACTAATTCGATATTCAGAATTATTGGTAATAAACACATTTGAAGAAGTATAAAATTCGGGTAAGCTTTTTTTACACTTTTCATATTCATAAACAAATGTTTGGCTCCATTTGCCTGAAAAATCCCAATACTCTTTTATAAGATTACTATTTTCATCATACGAATATAAAATGACTCCCTTATTTTCCCCCTTTTGATTGATATCCGCTTTTTGTTTATTGCCAACCTCATCATAATTGTACGTGATTTCTCCAAAAAACCAGCCGTTCAATCCGCTGCAATTGGCTTTTATCAAATTACCATTCCCATCATATTCATAGGTCGTTATTCCCGAGATACTGTCTGATCTCTCAAAACGCTCCGTGATTAAATTCCCTTTATCATCATATTCATAGAACTCGTTCGTTATCAAACTGTCAGAAAATTCACGATGTTTGCTGATGAGATTTCCATTTTTATCATATGTATAAAAATTCAATGAAGTCCGGCTGCCGTCGCTCAGTTCCCATATCGCTTTGTCCAATGTTCCCTCATCATTATAATCAAATGTTGTCAGTCCGTTTTCTCCGCTTGCGTTTTCATAATAAAGCTTTGACAATTGATATCCCAAAGTATCCGATTTATTTTCTATTACGGTCTTGCCGGAAAGTGATGCAGCAGAAAAACAAAAAACTAAAAAACATACAATAATAAAGATTCTTATACTCTTAATGTCCATTTCGGCCTCGCAAATATTTTTTTATTGTTTTAAAATGTAACGTGATACTCAAGGTTTTGAAATAAAGAAATATTTTAATGAACCAAGTGATTCCAAATAGTTGTCAGTTCAAAAAAGCCAAAGCTGTTTTTTCCTCGTTTCCAAACTGAATTGGAAACAACAAGTAAATAATGGGCCGGGAAGCCCAACCGTTAAGCGACCTGGACAAGGAAGTCCGTGTCGATCAAA
>CAZTZL010000108.1:0-8771 GCA_964617625.1 uncultured bacterium | reverse complement strand
GGCTTTTCAAGGAATTTTTTACTAAACATAAGATATTCCACAAATTACTTTTATTAAAATAAACCCTTGACATTTTGCCAAGGGGGAAATCAGATTACTTGATTTAATGAATATGCATCAGAATATTCTTGAAAGTGCAAAACCAACAAAAATCCAGATTGGAATGAGTAAAATTAGCACAATGTTTAAAATTTTTCTGACAGCGAGTGAGCGTTGTAATTTTCTTTTCTCCAATGCTTTTTTTATTTTTACATCGAGATCGTTGAACTGAACCGGTTTGACAAGGTAATCATCCGCACCCTCGACCAGACATTCCACTGCAGAATTAACCGACGGGAAAGCTGTTACAACGACAATGGGCATCTTGGAATCTTCTTTTTTAATCTGTTTTAACATGTTCAATCCGTCCATGACCGGCATGCGTATGTCTGTGAGAATGAGATTGTATTTTTGGCTGTGGAATTTTTCGAGGCCTTTTTTACCATTCTCGGCAGTATCAGTTTCAAATCCTGATCGTTTTAGAGTCTCAACAAGCAATTCACGAATATCTTGGTCGTCTTCCACAACAAGAATTCTTTTCATATTATCTTCCCCTTGATTGAGACCAGAATATTTAAAATCATGAAAATGTAATTAAAAATAATAACCTTGTCAAGAAGAAATCAAATTTTACTGTTTATATTTGAGAAGACATGTGGAATCCTCAACAGAATATCAACATGTCTTGCAGGTTGCTTTGGTTATATCAATTTTATTATTATATCGATTCGTTGTTGCTTTTTTATTGAATATTTTGTATGATTTGTACATATTAAGAACAATAGATTGTTAAATAAATGGAGGTGTTCTATGTCTGCGCATAGGTTCAATGAAAAAATGTTTTTTATTGCGTTTCTGTCCATTCTTTTGTTTTCTTCAATTGTTTTATTTGCACAACAGGATCCGAGAATTTTACTTTTTCAAAAAGCAGATGAAGCGATGCAGGAAGCCAAGGAAGTCCAGGCCAATTTGTATTCACCGACGTTTTATCAGGAGGGTCAAAAGTCCTACGAGCAGGCAGATGAGGATTACAAGAAAAATAAAAATCTCGAAGCCATACGCAATAAAATTAAAGACGCGGAAGCCAGTTTTCTGAAAGCAGTGGAAACCACAAAGCTCGCACAGATTCATTTTGAGGATTGTATCAACGCAAGAAATGATGCGCTTGAAGCGGAGGCCCCACGGTTACGGCAGGATGATTGGGAAAATGCAGAGCTGGCATTCAATCATACACTCCGTACCCTGGAAGAGGGAAGCGTCGAAAAAGCCAAAGCGCGTGCCGGCAAAGCGGAACAGCTTTATCGGGCTGTTGAGTTGGAAGCGATTAAAGCCAATTATCTGGACGAAACAAAAGTCTTGTTGAAGGAAAAAGCGAAGGAATTGAAAAAGGATGTTCCGATCACATTACAGCGTGCTCAGGATTTACTTGCGAAAGCAGAGAAAATGCTTGTTGAAAATCGTTACGATACCGATGAGGCAAGGCAGCTTGCCCAGGAGGCAAAATATGAAGTACAGCATGCCATCTATCTGTTTGAATCGATTCAAAAAATTGAAGAAATAAAAAAATCATACGAAAATATTCTTTTGGAAAGTGAACTGCCGATCAAAAGAATTGCGGATCAGCTTGATATGAATGCACGTTTTAATCAGGGAGCCGATGTGCCAACCCTTTCAATTATCGAGGCTGTTCAAAAAATGCAAAAAGAGACAGCCAATTTGAAGCAGGATTTGAAGGACAAGGAAGAACAGGTGATTGTGCTGGAATCTCAGTTGGGCGACCTCAAATCCAAAGAGGCCACATTGTCCATGGTCATGGAACAGCAAAAAATAGCCAAAGACAAATATCAAAAAGTAGAACAATCGTTTACCGAAGAAGAAGCACAGGTCACGCGTATTGGTGATCAGGTAGTTATTCGTCTTTACGGCCTTTCTTTTCCTGTCGGTCAGGCGATCATCAAACCCGAATATTTCGGATTACTTGGAAAGGTTATCAAAGCTATCGAATTGTATGATGATTGTGGTATTGCTGTAGAAGGGCATACCGATTCCTGGGGTGGGGACAAAGCCAATCAAACACTTTCGACGGAACGGGCAGAAGCAGTTCGTGAATATCTGCTTTCTACAGCTTCGATCGATAGTGCACGAATTACAGCGGTTGGATACGGTGAAACCAAACCCATCGCTTCAAACGAGACCACGGAAGGCCGCCGTAAAAACCGTCGTATTGAGGTGGTTATTCATCCCAAAAAATAAAATATTTTTACGGGATCTGTCGCTTCGTGTAAAATCAATTCAGGGACCGGTTCGAACCTGAAGTAATGGATTGTACTGATCAAGCTTTTTGCTGATCGAAAATAAAATTGATTTTTATAACGTGTAAATATAAGATTAAGGAGATATCCAAATAAAAGAAAGAATAGGCAACCTCGATCATTAAAATACGTATTTAGATTTATATGTTTTATAAAACTGAATTCTGCCTGAAATAAAATAGGGTTTACGGGATATGAAGTTTCGGAAAACTTACGAGCAGTTAGTTTTTCTGTTTTTACTGTTATTGGTTTCGACAGGGAATCTTCACGGTCAAATCACTCTGGCTATTGCGGATTTTACGAACCGAACGGATCATATTTATCTTGATTCATGGGAACGAAAAATACCTGAATTTTTACAGAGTGAATTGTCCCAATCCCGGGAAATTGTTCTGGTTGAACGCCAAAATCTGAAATCTATTCTGGACGAACATGCTTTGAGTATGTCCGGCCTAATCGATTCTGCTGCTCAGGAAGTCGGGAAACTTTTAAGCGCGCGGTATATGATCACCGGTTCAATCTATGAAGCGGGTGACTGGCTCCGTATCGATGCAAGAATTATCAATGTCAGTACGGGAAAGGTGGTCAGTGAAAAAGTCCAGAGTAAGGATCAAAATCAGTTGGATAAAATGGTTCATCTGCTGGCAAACAATTTACAATACCAGCTTACCGGTAGTGGCACATATCAATCGAAAATTTCATTGAAGAAATGTCCCGTATTCTGTTTTCTTGTTGGTACGCTGGGCAGCGGGATAGCCACACTTCTTATTCATGATCGGTATGTTAAAAAACGTGACGCGTATCAGCAAACCACAAAACTGGAATCATTTGATGCTGCATACGATTCAGCGAACCATTTGTATCGGGCAAGAACCATACTTATTTCGGTTACCAGCGCAGGTCTTGCCGGCACCCTCTATTGCTGGCTCCGGAATTTATCACCGGAAGAAATACTGGCCAACCAGCCACCTGTTTTACCCTACGTGATGAACACAAGGGAAGGAGAATTTGCAGTTGGGGTTCACATCACATTTTAAAAAATTCATTGTTACTTTTTTTCCGCTTCTTTTCCTTCTGCGGTGCAGTATTCCGAGGGATAATATCCTGGATCCTCAAAATCCTGACAGTTTTAAGTCACATCAGATTATGATCGAGGCGTTTGTTAATACAGAAAATCCTTATCCATACAATGAGTATATGTTGAGTGCACTGGATTCACTTTTACAGCTTTACAAAAATCAACTTGTTGTCGTTGAATACCATCGGAATACAGATGATTATCAATCCGATTATCATTTGGCTGAGAATGAAATTCTCTATCAAACTTATTTAGAGGCTTTGGATTCTTCACTCAAAGGTGTGCCGGATGTTTTCATCAACGGAGTTGAAAGCCGGATTCAGGGAGCATCCAGTATTTCTTCGGCGCTGTTTCGCTTGCAGGAAGCCATTCTGCCCAGGTTATCCAATATTAGTCATATCACTATTGAACTCGATTATCGAATCGAAGATGATTATGTTACTCCTCTGGTTACGATTGCACGGCTGGGTAGCGAAGATGCGAACGATCTTATTCTCAGGGCTGTGCTTGCTTCAAAAATTGATAATGATTACCACAAACGGGTTGTGAGAAGAAGTGTGGAAGGGTTGGACATCTCTATTATAAAACACGGAGAAATACAGAAGCAGACACTTCCCGATATTCAACTGAATGGGGAATCGGAAAATCAATTGATCGTTTATGTCGCGGGCAAGAATAATCATATCATCTATCAATCCGCATCGTTAAAGATTCACTGATTATCATTAAAGGGAATGTGAATGACGAACCTGAAAAAAACGTTTATACTAACAATCTCTATTTTTGCAATACTGACTATTCTTGGCTGTTCATCGGATATATTCGAGATTGTCAAGGCGCCTGAAATCGAAAGCATGAGTTTCAGTGCTTATGAAGTGGATCCGGGTGATTCTGTTCGCATCACTTTAAAGGTCAAAGATACGGATGAGATATTGCATTATAACTGGTCTGCCAGCGGAGGGGATTTTATTCCGCCGACCGATCAGGCAGAAGTTTTCTGGAAAGCACCCCGCGAGGGAGGGCAGTATCGAATTACTGTCAAAGTTTCAAACGAAAAGAAATCGACAACCAAAAGTCAGAATGTTACGGTTCGTTCCTATACCGAACCGGTTGTTGAAATACTTGTCCCCCAAAATGGTGATTATCTGATCCAACACAGCGAGATTACTATTCAGGTTTTTGCGCAGCACAACAACGGGATCAGCCACCTGGACTTTTTCATAGACGATACTTTGAAAAAAACGATAAACGGACATATCGTTTCCAGTGAATATGAATTTCCATATCAATGTTCAGAATCGCCCGGCGAAAAAGAAATAAAAATAGAAGCTTTTGCCAATATTACAGGGACAGTCGGTCGTGATTCAATACAGGTCGTCATCGAAGGAATTGTATTAGGCAAAGACAAGTGATCCTGCCCATTTTCTATCCGGTCTCGGGAATACTTAATTCTTGACATTTCTCTAAATTATCGTTAAAATACATAACAGATGCGCCCGTAGCTCAATTGGATAGAGCGCAGGCCTCCGGAGCCTGAGGTTTTGGGTTCGATTCCCAACGGGCGTACTAAATTCAGAGTATTAATTATAATCTGTGAGAAATTAGTCGTGTACAGAAAGTTGTTTCGGTGTGCTTTGGTATACGGCTATTTTTATTGGATGGTAATGGAGGAAGTTTAATATTCGCACTCAAGAATGTCTTCCAGTGGTCTATTTTGATATTGGAATTTGGTTCAATTTTGAGAATGTTTTGATCGATGATTCATTAATAAAGGGTCGTTACTATATTTCTTACAGGTATTCGAAATTCATCCAATAATTTCGCCTCATATTTGCAGAGATATTTTTATAAATATTTATTAATATAAGACATAGGAAAAATCCAATTTCATGGTATGATCTTTGATACTTATATTAAATTGAAGAAATGTTGAATAACGATTGTGAAATTTAATTGGAATAGACTGATTATGGCAAAAATACGATATTATATATTTATTTCTAAACTTTTTTTATTATTGTCATTCTCATTTTTATACGCTCAAGGTACGGAATACTTCAATAGAGACAACCCTTCGATTGCTATCAATTCGGAGAATGTAACATCAACCTTAAATTTGAATGGAGTCTGGGATTTTACGCCTGAGGGATTGAACAAAATGAGTATTCAGGTTCCCAGTTTTTATGTATGGCAAATCGTTGTGCCCAATACAAACGGTAAGTATACCTTTGGAGAGGATGCGAATGGGCCTTGGAAAATTATTGACGGGCATGCCGAAACTCTATATAAAAGAAACTTTAATGTACCTCAGGAGATGACAGGAAAGCGTATTTTTCTCCATTTCGAAGCAGTCAACTACCTCACGGATGTTTATGTCAATCAACAACATGTTGGCGATCATGTCGGCGGTCTTGTTCCATTCGAATTGGAAATTACACCTTATGTTAATTGGAGTTCAAGTAACAAACTGGAAGTAGCTATCCATTATTTGGATGCTCGTTATGTTGAACTGTGGGGTACAAAAAATCCGTATTGGCCTTTTGGATTTTACAGAAACTACTGGTTCTTGGGAATAGTCAGTGATGTCTATTTAATTGCCAGATCACCGGTTTATGTTGATGACGTGTTTATCAGAACCTCGGTTCGAAATAAAAAGATTTTTTCCACAATTACTGTGAAAAATATAGATAGTATTGCACACACAGTAAAAATTACGAATAATATCGAATCGCCTGCTATGGCAATTGGCGAGAAACAGATTGAGGTTCCTGCCAGCAGCAGTGTTATAGTAAATTTTGAAAAACAGTGGCAAAATCCGGTTATGTGGTCTCCTGCGAATCCGCATTTATATAATTGCATTACAAATGTTTATGAAAATCAAAATTTGGTTCATGGCGAAACAACGCGTTTCGGATTCCGTGAATTTTGGATTGAAGGGACAAATTTTTTCCTCAATGGAAAAAGATGGAATTTAAGAGGAGATAATTTAACGATCCAGAGCGAAAGAGAATATTGGACCCATCTGGTGAATCATCATGCCAATTGGTCCGTGAGCCTGGATTCGATGCTTGCAATGCACATGAATGTTGTCCGATTTCATGAGGAACCACCCCCTCAATGGATGATTGATTTTTGTGATGAAAAAGGAATGCTTGTAGTGGCGGAATCCCACATTCTTGCAAATTATAAATTGAACT
Source organism: uncultured bacterium (assembly GCA_964617625.1). Taxonomy (GTDB): domain Bacteria; phylum Zhuqueibacterota; class QNDG01; order QNDG01; family DSAB01; genus CAZTZL01. The sequence continues at coordinate 2,145 of CAZTZL010000108.1, read as the reverse complement.
ACAGTCATCCCGAAAATTATCTTGACAGGTGTCGAAAATGGCTAAAAGATTGGGTCAAAGCCAATAGAAATCATCCTTCAATTGTCATATGGAGCGCGGAGAATGAAATGGTCTACAATGGTATATTCACCCCGGAACAGATGGCAACATTTGGAGATGCTATCAAGGAAGTTGATCAGACGCGGCCCATTATGTATGAGGGAGATAACGATCTTTCATTTCAGGCTGATATCAATTCAAGACATTATCCATGGGGGTACTATTCCGCTTGGCCTGCTGGAAGAAGTATTTATCAGCTTGCAGAATATGTGAGTGCATACAAGCCTACCAGTGTCGGAGAATTCAATTGGAGAAAAAGCAATATGTCCGAAACGGACCGCGTGAGACTCCAGTGCTTGAAAGTACGAGCTGGAAGATATGTCGGATTTGACGATGTACGTCCGTTTCGGCTGGATTGGGCATGGCACCCGGATCCCGGATATTCATTCTCTACCTATGACGGATGGCAGGCTACTGCAGCAGAAATTCAATTTTTAAGCAACACGATGAATCCGGTAGCAGTGTTTGACAAGCAATATTATGAGTATGCAACGTATCCTCCTATTCCGGTATTCAATGAAGGTGTTCAATTAACCCGCAATTTAATAATCTTTAATGACGAGGAAGAAAATACACAAGTTGAAATCCGGTGGCGTATTTTGGTGGATGAACAAAGCGTTGAAAACGGAAATTTTTCGGTTAATGTCAATCTGGGCACGTTTCAAGAAAAGCAGATCATGTTTAATGCGCCCTATGTTTCTCAGGATAAAATATTTGAACTGGAGCTAAGCAGTTGGAAAAACGGGATTCAGATTTTTAATGAGAAGTATCAGTTTAAAAGCAAAAATACGGGGATGGCTCCGCCTAAAAAAGTAGTGGATGTAAATATACAGAAGAATGGAAACAGTCTGCAATTTTCCTGGTCACCAGTCACACAGAATCTGGATAATGCACCTGTCACGATCTCCCGATACGATATTTACCGCGCCACGGATTTGGTTTCTCTGTCTTATGCATCAAGTAAACTGGCCGAGACAACATCTCCGAGTTATCAGGATAATACTTCAGGAATAACAGGGAACACGGCCGTCAACTATCTTTATGGCGTAAAAGCAGTGGACAGCTATAGCAATGCTTCTGAGCTGTCCAATATCGTAGGAGAATTTGATTTTGAGCTGGTTAAAACGAATACAACAAGTTACAATCAAATCGCGCTGCCATTTGTGCTTCAAGGAGTAAGCAATGCCGAAGCTTTAAAGAATTTTGTGGGGTCTCGTTGTAATTCTGTTGCACGATGGAACCCGGCAACACAAAGTTACGATCAGTTACAGAGTCCGCTGAATAATTTTACCGTGGAAGGCGGGAAATCGTATTATATCCATGTGACGGAGGCGTGTGTTTTGACTGTGACAGGTAAATTGGCGGAACCGTTGTTTGATCTGATAACAAGCTCGAAAACTGATATCAATGAAATCATGCTGCCTCTCGATCAACTTTCTATAACCAAAGCTTCGGAATTGGCAAGTGAAGTGCCGAATTGTACCAGTGTGGGGAAGTGGGATCCGCACACTCAGGGATTTCAGCAGTACGTTCCTTCGGTTCCTCCGACAAATTTCAATGTCCGGGTCGGTTATCCCTATTATGTGAATGTTTCTCAAAACAGTCAGTGGCCTCAAAGTGTTCAATGCAATATGTTCGTGAATCAAAATCAAGATTCAAGAACTGAAAAAAGCAGAATGCCCCATCTGGTCTGGGGAGAACTTCCTTCCGAATGCAAAGAAAATTCCAAAGAAAGTATTCACTTTAAAGCTTTCCTGATAGGAAATGAAAATGAGATATTGAGCGAACAATCACCGGGGAGCATTATAGAAGACGGATATTGGGCAGTTCAGTGTGCATGCTTGAATGGGGGATGGAAGTCGGGTGATCGATTTAAAATCATTTTCGGGGATTGCGGGACAGATCAAACTTTGGAAGCAGAAATCGAGTTAACCTGGAATCCAGCAGATAAAATTGAGGATTACCACAGCAGTGTTTTGGAAACCAATATACCAGTGGCATATTATCTTAAACAAAACTATCCCAATCCTTTTAATGCAGAAACAA
>CAZTZL010000107.1:0-9088 GCA_964617625.1 uncultured bacterium | reverse complement strand
TCGCGTGAAGTTTCGACAAGCAAAACAATTCTCTTCATGTGATTTGTGTTTCTATTTTATCAGGACATGTGTTCGATTATTGTTGGGTATTCTTCTATATAGTGTTATTTTTCACTTATGGGGACTTCTGTATTTTTTGAGTTTTATATGATTAAAATTTTTCCCTGACACAATATTCTCAGACATTAATAAAAAGCAGTTGTCCAAGTGCTTGATTTTAGGATTTCCCGTCCCAAACACAAATCCTGAGGTGCATTAGTGTCATGCTCAGCAAAATGTCAGGCAATATAAGGAACATGTGCTACACAGGCCCATGTTTTTAATTCACCCGATGCCGCGTATATCCGGCAAAAGCCGCCGCTTAAATTGTGCGATGATCACATTTTCTCCCATTATCCGGAAAATTACTGATGGACATCTACTTGAACAACAGCATTATTCTTCACTTCTTTTAAATATCAATATCGTCTGTGCCCAGCCAACTTCTGTACACAAAATGTATCTTGAATAGTGTGGGCAGTTTTCGCCTCATTCAAAAAGTGCCAGATCAACCACATCCCCTATCATCTGGCGGCCTATCGCATTGGGATGAAGGTAGATCGGCTGAATCCGCTGCAAGTAAAAGGCTCAATGTATCCGCAGGATTACGCATTGCAATATCAAAATCAATAACGCCGTCAAAGCGGCCGCTATTCCGAATCCATTCATTGACTGTCTGCCGTGCTGCTTCACGATAGTCTGTATAGTAAAACGTGCAACCACCGAAAGGAAGTATTGTCGCTCCATAAAGAAAAATACCCTCAGCGCGGGCATCATCGAACATCCTTCCATATGCAGCGAACGAATGACAGAAAGACGGGAAACGCTTGTAAGTGGAGATTTTCTGCATACTCATTTTTTCGAACATGGTGGGATATCCTGATTCTTTTTGATTAAACATCACGAATACCTGGATATACAAGTCTGCGAAAATGCAATTTGATTTCCATTTTCATAAATTGAATAAAATAATTCAATTCCTGCAGAGACTCTTCTGCCGTATGAATTGTTATCGAAATAAAAACCGACTTCCCGTGACTAGCAAGGAATGACGGTTTATAATTTTAAACTTCTGGATATAGTATTATAGTATTAATAAAGACCTGTCATTTCGAATCACGATACTTCCGGATGAAAAATCTTTCTAATAATAACGTAAAAAAAATCTCCTCCGATAAATCGGGAATCGATAAGACAACATATTCAATCCAGTCAGAAATTCTTTGCAGTGGTGCGAAAACTATCTCGAAACAATCAGCTTCTTTACATCCACAAATGAGCCGGCTTGCAATCTGTAGAAATAAATCCCGGAGCTGATATTCGAGGCATCCACAACAACTTCATGCCTGCCCGCTGAAAAAACTCCGCTGGCAAGCTCCTTAACCATCTGACCCAGATTATTCACAAGCGTCAGATGCACATTGTCTTTCGCGGGCAGTGTAAATTCGATGGTCGTCGTCGGATTGAACGGATTGGGATAATTCTGCATGGAAGCCGGCACAAGCAGTCTTGCGCCGCTCTGACGCCCGACGCTCGTGGTGCTGCTCTTCGTGATCAAGATGTCGCCGCCGTCCGGTACTGCATCGAACACGATATACGTGACGGAATTGACAGTCACAACCTGCGCATTGTTGACCGGTTCACCGTTCTGCGTTACATCAGCACTGAGCCATCCTTCGGGAAGGGGACGGCGCACCGTAATCGGATAGTCGAAAATGTCATTGTCAAGCGTATCTGTTACCTGAACCGTAATGCTGTTGTCATCCGAGGACAATTCCGCCACCGAAACCGCATTTCGCTCTTTGATATAACGCACGACATTGCTGAAAGTCGTCACCCAATATGTAACCCGATTCGAATCCAGATAGGCAAGTGTTTCGCGGAGCATCGTGGACGAAACGGAGGACCAGCCGCCGTCATTATCGACGCCGTGCAGAAGAAGCACGCACCATCCCTTTGAAGTGGCCGTGGATTTAAATTTATCTGTAAAATTCTTTGTCGTCTTTAAAGATCCCTCCGGGCCGCAGATAATCGAACTGATGCCCATGAAATCCGATGGCGAGGAAGAAACGATTTGCCCCGAACAGATCCGTGCCGCAATGTAATACTGCTCAAGAATAGACCGGCTGCAGGTTTCACAAAAGGGATTAGCAAAGGTGATGCACCTCTGGCCGGTAATGTTCGCATTGATGGAGTCCTGGGAATCTTTCAGCTCCACGTTCAGCAAGCTGTCACTGATCCCCGTAAAATGAGGGTGCGTCACGGTGTGGCTCGCGACTTCGTGCCCGTTATCGGCAGCTGCCTGTAGTTCAGTCCAATCTGGAGGCCAGCCATAAACTGTTCCTGTAATCGTAAACAGTGTCAACTTGAAATCAAATTCATTAAACAGGGGAATAGCGACACTAAACTGATTGGGGCTGCCGTCATCAAACGTATAGGAGATCGCCGCAGTCCGGAATCCCTGCCACATGCCGATCTCGTAAGGCTCGACCACGGTTTGCGAATAAACCGCTGTGCTTAAAATCAACAGAACAGCAAGAATCAAGAGCAGATTGTTTTTTTTCATGATGAAATCCTTTTATTTATTTGTCCAATATTAAAGTATTCAGAGTAAAAGCTTGATTCGAAACGGTCATTCACCGGTTCTGAAAGGCGACGCCGGTAATCCTTCTTTGTTGTATAAATTGGCGCCTTCGGGATTGTCGGCCCATGCATACCGGACAGCGACCGGATTTTTAATCTGATCGCTCCAGACCACGACCTGATCATTTTTGATCTTTGCCTTTGCCCAAATAAATTTTTTATCCGCACCGGCAATAGCGAAGCGCTTTAAATCGCCTCCTCCTTTTACAGTCAATCCGCTGCCCGTATTTGTAAAAGTAAGAATGATCTGATTTCCCTTGATTTGCATGGATCGATAAATCGGCCCCGAATAAACGACTGCATTATCATGATAGGCCACTTTTTGAGCGGCAAGCGCAAGCCGCTCTCCAACCGGTTTTTTATTCAGCGGATGAATGTCGTTCCACTCACCGATATCGATCGTTACGGCCATTCCCGTATTGGGAACAGAAAGTGTTTTCAACTGCGCTTCCCGCAATTCGGCCCAGTTGCTTTCGGAAGGCTGGTCAGCGGTTTCCATGAAATTGGGAAGCTGAACGAAAAGAAATGAAAAATCTCCCTGATGCCAATTCGCCCTCCAGTCGGCAATCAGGGCGGGCATTAATTTGCAGTATTCAGCCGGCCTTCCGGCATTGGATTCGCCCTGATACCAGATCACTCCTTTGATCGGATTGCGCAGAAGCGGAGCGATCATACCATTGAAAAGACCCGAGGGTTTGTAGAAAACAAAAAACTGATCGGGCAGCGGATTCATCACCGCGCCCAATTTGTACTGCCATTCACCCTTTAAATCAATAGTCCGGCCGCCGGCAGTCAATTGATAGGGTTTGTCTTTGACAAATCCGCCTTTGCCGCGGTTGCTGATCACCCGGACGACAATGGTATTTTCCCCTGGATGGAGCAGATTTTCCGGGATCCGATATTTTCTCGGCGGGTATTGATAGGAAGTCGTCCCGACGAATTGTCCGTTTACGAAAACGGAATCCGCATCGACAATCGTGCCCATTCGAAGCAGTCCCGGTTTTTTCGACATGGAAGCAGGGATCTCGATTCCTTTTCTGAACCAGACCACACCGTTCACATTTCCCAATCCTTCATCTGCCCAATAGGAAGGCACAGTCATCGTGGACCATGATGAAGTATCCAGATCGGGATCGAACCACGGGTGGTCTTTGTCCGCAAATCCCTGGTCAAGCCTGTGGAGTGCGCGGTACCAGTCTTCTCTGGTTCTTCGATCTTCGTTCAGGATCTGATCGATATATGTATTGTCTTTGAATTTTTGCGCGGCCTTCCAGTGCACGGGAAATGCTTTCAACGCTTCTTCGCTCATCCATGCTTCAGCGGGTGTACCGCCCACGCTCGCATTGATCAGTCCGATGGGAACAGAGTATTTATCATAAAGCGCTTTCCCAAAAAAATAGGCCACAGCCGCAAAATTGAGTACATTTTCAGGGTTTGCGGATTTCCATTCCCCTGAAATCAGATCGTCCTGCCGCGCATTAAAATCATATTTCATGGGGACAAAAAAGTAATGGAGATTCGGATTCTCGGATCGGGAAATCTCCTCTTCATAAAGCTCCCGTACCCGCTTCATGGGGAGCGTCATATTCGACTGGCCCGAGCATACCCAGACATCGCCGACTAAAATGTTCTCTAATGTGATTTGATTGCTGGCATTGATTTCCATATCATACGGACCGCCGGCTGTCAGCCCGGAGAGTGTCACTGACCACCTGCCGCTGTCATCGGCAGTGGTCCAATAAATCTGATCGATAAACCGGACAGTGATTTTCTCGCCGGCACCGGCCCAACCCCACACAGGAACCTCGGCGCCTCTCTGCAGTACCATACCGTCGCTGATCAGACACGGCAGCCTGACCTGCCCGAATCCAGATTGGAAAAGAACCAATACGGGAAAGCACAATATGATTACAGTTATTTTTTTCATCGTTTTCGTCATTTTGCCACTTCTCCACCGAGAATTTTCACATGCCACCTTATCCGGTAAAAATCAGTTTGCGGATTCGATCATTTCGTTGCTAAACAGAACCGGGCAATTCTTATTTGATCAGCAGCATCTTTCTTGCGATTTTCAATCCGCCGGCTTCAAGTGTATAAAAATAAACACCGGAAGAAAGATGGCCGGATCGAAACTGAACAGAATGGTCGCCTGCTCTCTGAAATCCATCCGCCAGAATGCCGACTTCCTTTCCCAGACAGTCGTATACCACTATTTTAATTTTCCCGGCTGTTTCCAGATGATAACGGATCATCGTCGAGGGATTGAAGGGATTGGGATAGTTCTGACCCAGATCGAAACGTCCCGGTATAGACAAAGCTTTTCCTTTCACGCCGGTAACAATCGAATAATCGACTTTGATGACATCGGACGAAACATCATATCCGTTATTATAATATTCGGCAACATAGTATCTTTCCTGACCATCCAGCAGTACCTCGGGCTTGACGATCTTGTCGTTCAACCGGTAACCCATTCCACCTGCATAGATGCCCCCCAGACTATCCGTAGAAATATATTTGATATATCCCCCCTTGATACTGGAAGTGATCGTCAAATCATACTTCACATAACTGGAAGTGACTCTGTTGACTGTATAAGTCATGGCCGGCGCATGAATTACTGCCGTTTCAAGCACTCTCAGTTCCACGATCTGAAGCGGCTGTTCTCCGGGATCGAAAGAGAAACGCACCCAGCGCGCGTCTGTCGGATCTATACTTTCTATCGCAGCCTGGGTCGTATCCGGATTATCCGAAGGACCCGCTGCAGTTGCCCAGGTGGCACTGTCCCCGCTTATCTCGATGGTGTATCCGAAATTCACTGGCGCACTCAAAAGGATTTGAAACATGTCCACGGATTCTACAGCGCCCAAATCGATGGTCACCGAACCACCTTCTCCGCAATCCCATACGGTTCGAACATCGCCATCCACGAGATAATCGGAAACTCCCGTTCCGTTTAAGGGATAAACCGGTTTGTTCAAGGCCAGATTGACTTCTTTTATTGACTGCACCGTATTTCCTGTCAACGTATTGTAAATCACTTTTGCATATTCCCAGAGCCCATCCTCGGTCGGATGAATCCCGTCATAGGAAAGATAGGCTTTGTCCAGAAAATGAGTGTAGAAATCAATCACAGGAAGATTCTTATCATCGGCCACCTGCTGTATCATGGGACAGATATCATTAACAATGATGGAATCGGTGATGTCGTATTTCGAACTGAAGGCAGGAGGCGGAAGGCACGCGTATATTTCAGGATTCGATCCCAGTGAAAGAAAAGTATCAACCATCGCCGTGTAATCAGGAATAAATTCATCCTTGTACACCCAGTTCTGGGGTTTGGAGTCGTTGGTGCCCAACAAAATAGTGACGATGTCCGGTTCGAATGCCAGAGCATCGGAAAAAGCCAATTCATCCCAGATTGGATAATCACCGTGTTTTAACAACGTGGTTCCAGACACTCCGAAATTCTGAATCTCATACTCGTCACCCATCAAGATGCGGAGTTGAACCGGATACGAATCTTCATGGACATTGTTCGGATAGGCCCCTTTGTACGATGTGATACTATTGCCGATGCAGGCGATTTTCTCAGCATTCACCTGAATAACAAAAATCAGGCTGACGACCAAAATAACGGATATCAAATTTCTCACGATAGACCTCCTCATTCAGATTATTATTTTTATTGTCGAAAAAATTTGTTGCCGTGCAGAATTGATCTCTTTACGATTGTGATCTTAGAGACATAAATTTGGCTTATGATACTCAAAATATCATTGTAATTGAAGTGAAAAACTGTTACATTTTCCATGGAAAAATAAGAACCTTACAAATATAATAAACTAACAATTCATTTCAAAATATTTTTGGTCGAAATAGTATTAACCAAGAAAAGAATATGAAACATAAATTCAAGTAATACACACGACATTGCAAGCGGAGCCGATCGAATTCCTTATTCCACGGCAATCCTGTATCATTTGAAATATCACATGATCAGTATTTTGGGGGATTTTAAACAAATTCATTTTATCTGGAGCATTTAATGGCCGCATTATTGTTATCCATATTTATAAAAGTGACAAGAAAAATGAAAGAATCCTCACAGCTGTTTCTTGATTCATTGACTCTCCGTTATCCCAAAAAAACAGCGCTTATCAGTATTATTGTTTTTTTAATCACATTCGCACTCTTTGCATCTCTCTCCCCGAATGCTTTACACAACGGCGATGCCGCGCTTTATGCACAGCAGGTCATGAATCACGATTTCAGCAGAACGACCATTCATCTTGGATATTTTACTCTGGGTGTCGCTTTCACACTTCCTTTACCGATCCCTGTGGATGATGCCCTCAACCTGATGAATTGTTTTTTCGGCGCTTTAAGTGTTGTCTTAATTTATCTGATGTCTCTCACACTGTTTAAAAAACAGTCCCCCGCACTCATTTCCTGTCTGTTCCTGATTGTCAATTTCATTTTCGTCTACAATTCCATTTATACGGAAATTTATATATCCCAGACATTCTTCCTGCTTCTATCCGTTCAGTTCTGGCTGCGGAACCGGCCCTGTCTGACCGGACTTTCATTTGCTCTCGCATTTCTGATTTCGCCCAGCACGATATTGGCTTTGCCTTTGTTTATTTTACTTCGGCCCGATTTTCGGTCTCTGTTAAAATTATGCGCAATCGCGTTTGTGATTTCCATAGCGGCTCTGTTCCCGCACCTCAATGATTACCTGTACAGCGGCAGCGGCTTATTGGGAGCCGTCAAGCACCGGTTTATACTTAAAAAGGCTGTTTTAAAGGAAAGCAGAGAACTATTTTATGCATTCTATGGTGCCATCCCTTTCGTAATAGCCGGCATAACGGGTGTTGTTACACAAAAAAGATTACGCATTTTTGGAGCGGCTCTTTTCAGCCTCTGGTTGATGAATTTCATTTTCGGCGAAACGACTGGTGATGTGCCGATCCAGCTCCCGTTCTATACGTTTTTAAGTCTTGTCGGAGGGTTTGGTTTCACCACATTCTTCTTTTATTCGGTCGATGAAAATCGCGGTAAATATCTATGGTTTCCACTGATTATCTCATTGATCATTACCTTTGCAATGGCGTTTACCGCTGCGGCTGGAACACACGCACAGTTGTCTCTCAATACGATCCTGCTGTTCGCATTTGCAATCGTACTGTACACCATTACAGCAATTATCCTCCAAAAAACAAATCTCCGGAATAAACATACCCGATCATTTATGATTGGAACCATTCTGATAATCTGTACAGGACTGAACGCTTATCTGACATTTAATTATATTTCAGACTCGAATAAGAAATTGATCGCATACCGGAACACCATGATCGAGCTAAATCAAACGGCCGATGCCAATGCCATTGTGATCGGAAATTTCAGCAAGGGCGTTCTCTTTGAGCATTACAACTACCATTCCTATTTGACAGGACGCTGGATCAATACGGAATGGCTGTTTGGTATCGGTTCCTGGGGAAAAGAAAACCAGGCCCGGGCAAAAGAACAGCTGCAGGATGCGATTTCATCCGGCCGGGAAATCTGGCTCCTCTCCGAAGATTGCGAACCTCTTTTCCCGGATCTGGAGAAAGCGAATTACTCGATTAAACCTTTCAAAAGCGTCTACCGTGCAAGGATTCGAAAACAAAGAATGGAATAATATGGCACAAACAGAGAGCATTCACATGATCGATACCCGCTCGGACAACATTCACGATTACGGCGTCTGCGGATACAAAAGCATGAATCGTCCCGGCTACCCGGAAAAAGTGGCCTGGCTGAATAACCGGTTCCAAGAAGGATTGAAACTCAAGACCCTCTACTCGGAACAGGACGGCACACAGGGCATGATTGAGTATATTCCCGGAGATCTCTGCTGGCGGCCGGTTGACTCAGTTGGATATATGTTCATCCACTGCCTGTTCGTAGGATTCAAAAAAGCTTACAAAGACAAAGGGTATGCAACCAGGTTATTGAACGAATGCATCGGGGATGCCAAAAAAGAAAAACTGCATGGGGTCGCCGTGGTCACGCGCATGGGCCCTTTTATGGCGGACAAGGAAATCTTTTTGAAAAACGGATTCGAAGTAACTGACCAGGCTCCTTCTGATTTTGAACTGCTCGCTCTCAAATTCAATCAGAAATCACCGTCGCCCAAATTCAGGGGAGACCGGGAAAAGAAGCAGCATCATTTCGGAAAAGGGCTGACGATCATCCGGGCAGATCAGTGCCCTTATACGGTGAAGAATGTGAACGAAATCTGCGAGAGTGCGGAAAAAGATTGTAACATCAAAGCGAAAGTCATCACATTTAAAAATCACAAAGAAGCCCAGAACAGCCCGTGCGCCTTTGGCACATTCGGCATGATATACGACGGCAAACT
>CAZTZL010000106.1:0-9484 GCA_964617625.1 uncultured bacterium | reverse complement strand
ATGCCGATGGCCAAACCCGAAGATTTTGGAAAGAATTCCGATCACAGTCAAAATAAAGAATATTGCCGCTTCTGTTTCAAAGATGGGAATTTTACGGATGCGGGGATTACCTTGGAACAGAAGATCGAAAAGAATATACAAATCGCCAAACAGATGGGCATGCCCGAAGAAAAAGCAAAAGAAATGGCACAGAGTTTGATTCCTACACTCAAAAGATGGCGTAAATAATTTTCGAGACGAATGATCCGAACTATGAATAAAGCATAAAGGAAAATGTGATTTTATATGAAAACCGAAACCAATAAACATCCTAGGGCTGAACATAGGGGACTCAATCTTGTCTTTCGTTCGCTTAGGTACAGAAACTACCGTTTGTTTTTCTTGGGACAAAGTATTTCTCTGATCGGAACGTGGGTGCAGCGGATCGCTCTGCCCTGGCTTGTCTACCAACAGACCGGCTCCGCATTCTTATTAGGTGTGGTCGGATTTGCCGGCCAGATCCCGACGCTTTTACTCGGCCCGTTTGCCGGCGTGCTGATCGACCGGTGGAACCGCTATCACATTTTAATTGCAACCCAGATACTGGCCATGATGCAGGCTTTCGCTCTGGTCGCTCTTTATTATTCCAGAAGTATTCAGATCTGGCATATCATTCTCCTGGGCGTCTTCCTTGGTGCGATCAATGCGTTTGACATGCCGGCGCGCCAGGCGTTCGTCGTGGAAATGGTAACCAAAAGAGACGATCTTGGCAATGCGATTGCTTTAAATTCCTCCATGGTTAACAGCGCAAGACTGATCGGTCCTTCGGTTGCCGGGATATTGATTGCCGCGACTGGAGAAGGCGTCTGTTTTCTTATAAACGGAGTGAGTTATCTCTTTGTGATCGTTTCTTTGTTGATGATGCGGATTCCGAAAAAGGAAATCAAACCGAAAACCACACGGGTTCTGCACGAACTGAAGGAAGGTATGTCGTATGTTTTTGGGTTCCGGCCGCTGAGAGACATCATCCTGCTGCTCGGTTTGGTGAGCTTGATGGGAATGTCGTACGCCGTGTTGATGCCTGTGTTTGCAAAAGAGATTCTTCACGGCGGTTCCCACACCTTCGGCTTTCTCATGGGGGCTTCGGGCACAGGCGCTCTGGCAGGTGCGCTCACTCTTGCATCGAGAAAAAGTGCTTTGGGACTTGAAAGAATCATTCCCCTGTCCGCATTTCTCTTTGGCGCCGGACTGATCTCTCTGTCTCTGTCCAGACTCTTTTTGTTATCGATGGGTTTAATGTTGATCACCGGTTTAGGAATGATCATGTTGATGGCTTCGAGCAACACGGTTCTGCAAACCATCGTGGACGATGACAAACGCGGCCGGATGATGAGCTTTTATATGATTGCATTTTTGGGCACGGCGCCATTCGGCAGCCTGTTTGCCGGCGGGCTGGCAAGCCGGATCGGTGCCCCGTTGACTTTAACGATCGGCGGCACGGCCGTTCTTGTCGGTGCGGTTATTTTTGCCAGCAAACTGTCCGGTCTGAAAAAAATAATCCATCCGATTTATGTCCGGCTGGGGATTATTCCTGAAGTAGCTTCCGGTATACAGGCGGCCACAGAATTAAATGTCCCGCCTGAAAAATAGTCATGAAAAAGTTGGTTTACAGCATGAAAAATGAGTAAGTTAGAAAAGGGCGATGAAGTAATGATAAAGAATTATAAAAACATTCAAAAACTTGAAAGAGAATTAATAAAAAAGAAAAGGCAAACTTGGCGAAAAATTTTCGATTAATTGAAACCATGTATGACGAAGCAGTTGAATTGGGAATAATTCCTATGAAAAATCCTCTCGATGGATTGGAGATCGACATAAAAATTGCCGAGGTGGTAAATCATGTTCCGGGACTCCCTGGTAAAAATAGCAACAGAGCTAAAATAATTAAAAAAGATTAAATAAATCCGTTGTGCATAATTAAGGTTCATATTTAAAAGTGATTGATTTTGTAACCTCCACCCCTGGATTCCTGATTAAAAATTTCAGGAATGACACCCTGCCCCTGTCATTCCCGCAGTGTTTTGAGCGGGAATCCACCTTTACTCTTGCAAATAATCCCTTTTTCGGCATTTTTCTGAATTATACACAACGGATTAATAATTTATGACCATTCATGAAACACATATACCGATAAACCAGAACATAAATGAGGAATCCAATTCATGAAAATTTTTGTCCCCGGAAGAATATGTCTTTTCGGTGAGCACAGCGACTGGGCCGGCGGTTACAGGCGAATCAATGCGGATCTTGAAAAGGGATATACGATCATTGCCGGTACGAATCAGGGCGTGCATGCGGAAGTCAAGCCCCATCCTTCCAAACTGATTCTCCATACGACACTGTGCAACGGCACGCGCAAAGGCCCGTATGAGATCCCCATGAAAGCCGATGCGCTTCTGAAGGAAGCGGAAAAGGGCGGATTTTTCAGTTATGCGGCAGGAGTGGCCTATCAGGTGCTGACCCATTACCGTGTCCGCGGGCTTGAAATCGATAACTATCTGACCGACCTTCCGATTCAGAAAGGACTTTCTTCGAGCGCCGCGGTCTGTGTCCTTGTGGCAAGGGCGTTCAACCGGATATACGACTTGAAAATGACGGTTCGGGGAGAGATGGAGTTTGCCTATCTGGGAGAGATCACGACACCCTCCCGCTGCGGACGGATGGATCAGGGATGCGCCTACGGCAACCGGCCGATTATCATGATTTTTGATGGGGAGCGGATCGATATCCGTGAATTGAAAGTGCCGAAGGACCTCTATTATGTGATCGTGGATCTGCACGCCGGAAAAGACACCAAGGAAATTCTCAGCAAATTGAATCAGAGCTACCCTTTCGCGGACAACGATCTCCAGAAGAGCGTCCAGAAATATCTGGGGCAAATCAACCGCGATCTCGTTCACAAGGCAGCTGATGCACTGGAAAACGGGGAGGCCGAAGTACTCGGTGAATTGATGAAAATTGCCCAATCCGAATTCGACAACCGTCTGGGTCCGGCCTGCCCATCACAGTTGACTGCGCCGGTTTTGCACAAACTACTCGGTTATCCGAAAATTCAGTCCTATATTCTGGGCGGCAAAGGTGTTGGATCGCAGGGGGACGGTACCGCGCAGCTGCTGGTCAAAGATGCCACAAGCCAGGACAAAGTGATTCAGATTATCGAAAAGGATCTGAAGATGTCCTGTCTCAAACTGGTGCTCGGCACGGGCCGGAGAATCCGCAAGGCCGTCATTCCGGCCGCGGGATTCAGCGCGCATCTTTTCCCGGCTTCGAAAGCTTTGAAGAAGGAGTTGTTTCCAATTATCGATAGTGACGGCCGGGCCAAACCGGTCATACTCACGCTTGTCGAAGAGGCTGTTCGGGCCGGAATCGAGGAAGTCTGCATCATTGTTCAACCGCAGGACAAGAAACTCTTCGAAGAATTTTTCAACACGGTTCCTGTCATTGAAAATTTCAACAGGCTTTCAAAAGAAGATCAGAACTACTGTCAATACATTACCGATTTGGGCCACAGGATCAAATTTTTAGTTCAGGAGCATCAGGAGGGATTCGGGCATGCCGTTTTCTGCACCCGGGACTGGGTCAACGGAGAGCCCTTTTTACTGATGTTGGGGGATCATATCTATCGATCTTCGAGCGACGTTTCCTGTGCGCGCCAGCTCCTGGATGTTTACGACAAAGCCGGCTGCAGTGTGGTCGGTTTGAAAAAGACAGCCGCAGCCGATATTCACCATTTCGGTTGTGCAGGAGGAATCTGGGAAGAAACAGATTCCACACTTTCGATCACGGAATTTGCCGAGAAGCCTGAAAGAATCTATGCGGAAGAGCATCTGCATGTGGAGGGAATGGAAGACGATCTCTATCTTACTATATTCGGACAGTATATTTTGAGTGCAAAAATTTTTGATGTTTTGGAAGACCGCATTCGGCAGAACATTCGTGAGAAAGGAGATTTCCAACTCACTTCCTGCCTGGATATCCTGCGAAAAGAGGAGGGATTTGTCGGTTACATCGTGCAGGGGAAACGTTTCGATATCGGTTCGCCGGAATCCTACCGCCAGGCTATGGTCGATTTCAATCAATCATGATAAACTGCAAACGAATGAATCGGACTCGAATGAAGCAACGGATTGTTCTTGGCCTCCTGATTTTCGGACTTCTTATCTTCGGTTGTGCTGTGCCGCCGCCAATCCTGATCGAGAAAGCCGAGCCATACATTCGTGTGGGACTGGTCCGCGGTGTGGATCATATCGATTTTTCATTTCAAAAGAAATGCCGCATCATGAGCTATGACGGTTCCTTTCTATCCAGAGGCATGGAAGGAAGGCGATGGCGGGCGGAAGTGAAACAGTCTGTTCCCGCCCGGAATGTCTACCGGCTCGTGGCAGGATCCTTTCGTGACGAGGCCAGGGCCAGGGAAAAATCACAGGATCTCAAAAACAACGGGCTGGATACATTTGTCAAACCGTTTGGTCGCAGACTTGAACTTAATGGAAGCATCCTCAATGACAATCGATATTACAGGATTTATCTGCGTCAAGTTTTCGCAAGCCGGGGAAATGCCGAATCATATCGGGATTCGATATGGAACCTTACGGAAACCTTTGTATCGAGTGAAATAGCCCAAAAAGTAGCCGGAACGATACGATTGAGAAATCTTGAGACCGGCCAGGTATTCGAATCGACCAAACCGATTGTTCTCAGAGGTTCTCCTGTTACGCTTTATGAAGTGGCAGTGGGCAACGGATATCACTGGGAAAGAACCGAAGAAAGGGTTTATCCGGAGGTTATTCGATTTGAACTGGACAACGAGGGAAAACTGATTGTGATCAACGAGCTGCCGGTAGAAGAGTATCTTCTCGGTGTGGTTCCTTCGGAAATGTCCGGGGAATTTCCAGTCGAGGCGCTGAAAGCGCAGGCCGTGGCAGCGCGGTCGGAACTGCTTTCGAAATTGGGTGTGGTTCATCAATCCGATCCGTTCGATGTCTGCTCGGATGTGCACTGTCAGGTCTACAGCGGGTTGAACAAACGAACGCATAAATCCGACCACGCCGTAAAAACAACGACCGGGTGTATTCTTTATTACAACGGCAGAGTTTGCGATGCCGTTTACTCGGCGGTTTGCGGCGGTCACGGTGAGAGCGCGGAACAGATCTGGGGAAGTCAGACCACTCCCTATCTGGAAGGCCGATACGACGGCCCTTACCAATATGACCAGTACGGTGCGCTCGATTCCGAAATCAATATCAAGCAGTGGATCGACGCACGGCCCAAAGTGTACTGTAACTCTATCCACAAACACTGCCCGCCAGCTCTCGAATATACTCAGAAATACTTCCGCTGGGAAGTTCCGTACACCCAGGAAGAGATCCAGTCTATTGTTCGGCTAAAGACAGGACAGGAACCCGGGATTATCCTCGATATCCTGCCAATGAAGCGGGGAGTTTCGGGACGGATCACACGGTTGGAAATCATAGGCACACTGGATACGATTGAAGTCAACGGAGAGTTGGAAATACGCAAAAAGCTGTCCGAAAATACGCTTTGGAGCGCCTGTTTTTACATCGAGAAACGAGGTCCCAACGGGCTGCCGCCCACAGGATTTCTTATCAAAGGGGCAGGATGGGGCCATGGCGTGGGCATGTGTCAGACCGGAGCGGCAATCATGGCGCTTTGCGGGAAAAGATATGGAGAAATACTGAGTCATTATTATCACGACGCAACAATAAAGTGTATTTATTAAAATGACTGAAAAAAGTCAAAATCAATCGAAATTCAAATGCGGATATGTGGCCATCATCGGGAAACCAAATGTAGGGAAATCCACGCTCATGAACAGCTTTTTTCATCAAAAGCTGGCCATTGTTTCACCCAAACCGCAAACCACACGGCATCGGATATTGGGGATTTTATCCGGCGAAAAGCACCAGATCATTTTTATCGACACGCCTGGATTGATGAAACCCAAATATTCTCTTCAGGAGGCCATGCTTGAAGCGGCCCAAAAGTCCATCAGGGATGCCGATCTTCTTCTGGTCATGGTTTCCGCTTTAAAGGTCAATGACCGGGATGATCAGATCATCGATTCTCTTCGAGATATTTCCGCTACAAAATTACTGGTAATCAATAAAATCGATTCGATAAAAAAAGCCCA
Organism: uncultured bacterium; assembly: GCA_964617625.1. Taxonomy (GTDB): domain Bacteria; phylum Zhuqueibacterota; class QNDG01; order QNDG01; family DSAB01; genus CAZTZL01. The sequence continues at coordinate 3,294 of CAZTZL010000106.1, read as the reverse complement.
TCTCCTTCCCATGATGGATCGTTTTCGTAAAAAAGAAATATTTCAGGAAATCATTCCAATATCTGCTCTCCGCAGGGAAGGTTTGGAACTGCTTGAATCCCTGATTCTTAAATACCTTCCCGAAAATCCCGCCTTTTATCCGGCCGATATGCTGAGTGACGAACCGGAACGTTTTTTTGTCGCCGAGATTGTCCGGGAACAGATTTTTCGCTATTACGGCGACGAGATTCCCTATGCGACAGCGGTTCATATCGAGACATTCAAGGAAAGGTCCGGGGAAAAGGACTTCATCAAGGCAGTGATTACGGTCGAACAAAATTCTCAAAAAGGAATATTGATCGGTAAAAAAGGAACAGCCCTGAAAAAAGTCGGCAGTCTCGCCCGCTCGAAGATCGAACAATTTTTGGAACGGCCCGTCTATTTGGAACTGGAAGTGCGAGTGAGAAAAAAGTGGCGCAAAAAAAGCGTCTATGTCAAAGAGCTCGGATATTCGCCGTGATGATTCTTATTTTTGTGGACGGACTGGGCCTCGGGGAAAAAGATCCCCGGAAAAATCCCTGTGCTGCCCGTGGGATCAAACATCTTTCACGATTTATGAACGGCCTGAATGATTCCAATGATCACGGAATTCTCGCACCGGCAGAAGCAACACTTGGAGTTGCCGGGCTGCCCCAGAGCGCAACTGGCCAGGCAACCCTGTTTTCCGGAGTGAACTGTTCGCAATCCCTGGGAAGGCATCTTCAGGGGTTTCCCAATCAGAAGCTGCGCGATATTTTGAAAAGGCATTCCATCTTGAAAAAAACAAAAGAAAGGGGATTCCGTTCTGTTTTCATCAACGCATACCGCCCTGCCTTTTTCTCTCTACCGGAAAATATCAAATGGAAACTATCTGTAACGACCATTTTAACGTTGGCTGCAGGCATCCCTTTTTTCGGATTGGAAGATATCGTTCGTGAACGTTCGATCTATCATGACATGACCAATGAAGGATTGATTCAGCGCGGATTTGATTTGCCTCTTTTTTCTGTTCAAAAAGCAGCGGAAGTTCTTGCAGAATCTTTAAATCGATATGATTTTATTCTCTATGAATATTTTTTGACAGATAAAGCCGGCCACAGCCAACAATTGGACCGGGCCTGCTCTGAAATTTTTAAAATTGATCTTTTTTTGGATACACTTCTGTCTTTGGTCGATCTCGACAAACAGACTGTAATTCTTACAAGTGATCACGGCAATATCGAAGATATTTCTGTTAAAACACATACGCGAAATCAAGTCATGACAATCATATGGGGCCGGGGACGCAACAAATTAAAAGACAGAATAAGCTCCCTGGCAGATATCACCCCTTCCATACTTTGGGCTCTGGAGACATTCCATTCGAACTGATTTTCAAAAACCGTCCCGGTTGTATAAAACGCTCCGCAACCGGACAGAGAAAGCCATCTTGGATTATCAGATGATCCGGCCCGGAGACCGGATTCTCGTGGGCGTTTCCGGCGGATCGGACAGTCTCGCGCTGCTGAAGTTTTTAAAGGACGGTTTCATCCACGTGACCAATGATTTTTTTTTGATCGCCGTTCACATCGATCTGGGATTTAAGGAAGACGGCGGAAAACTCTCTGAAAACCTGGAGCGACTATTCCAGGAAATGAATGTGGAATATCGGATTGTAAAAACAAAAATCAGCAACAAAGCTTTTTCTGGCGATGCAAAAAAAAATCCCTGTTTTATCTGTTCCCAATATCGTCGGAAAACCATGTATGAAACGGCCCACGAAAATCAATGCAACAAAATTGCTTATGGCCATCATAAAGATGATATCATAGAGACGCTTCTCATCAATATCATGTTTGGCCGAAAGATCGAAGCCATGTATCCCGTGCAGAAAATTTTTAAAGGAAAAATGCATATTATTCGTCCCTTTTTCTATATCGAGGAAGCTTTAATCAAAGAATTGGCTCTTGAATACCAATTCCCTCAATTTCCCAGATTGTGTCCGGCGGACGGAACGACGAGGCGGCAGAAAATCAAGTCTATTATCCAAAGATTGCAGTCGGAAGAAAAAAACGCAAATATCCGGCAAAATATTTTCAGATCCCTTTTTCGCGTTAATATCGATTTCACCTCACTACATAATGGCTGAAGACTCCTTTTAAAATTTTACTTGATTTTTTCATAATTTATTTCTATGCTTCATACGAATTCATGGGAGAAAAGGAAAATCTGATGATTGTGGCCGTACGCGTTGAACGTGTGACACTGGATACTTCGAGCAACCGATTTGTCGTCATTTTAAAAGATGATACCTATCACCGCTGGCTGCCTATCGTTGTGGGGCCTGCGGAAGCCCAGGCGATTGCACTGCATTTAGAAAAAGTTAAGCCGCCACGTCCGATGACACATGACCTGCTTAAAAATATACTCGATTCCGTGAAAGCAGATGTATCCCGTGTTGTTGTGAGTGATTTAAAAGAAAACACATATTATGCTATTATTGATATCAAGAAAAATGGCACTCAGTCGAAAGTGGATGCACGACCCAGTGATGCCATTGCGCTTGCTCTGAGAGTCAGTGCACCAATTTTTGTTGATGAAGAAGTGATGCAGAAAGCCTCTATCAGCAACGAGATCGAAACCGAAACAGCGAAATATGGAGAAGAAGAGGAAGCACAGCTTCTCAATCTTGAACTTCAAAAGGCAGTTCAGGAAGAACGATACGAGGATGCTGCGAAATTAAGGGACAAGATCAACGCGCTCCAGGGAAAAAGTCCAAAAAATAAATAAACCAGGAATACATAAAGACAGGCAGGCCCGTTACACGGGCTTTTTTTATGGGGTTGTACAGAAATGCAATTATCGAAGACTTGATCCTTAATAGAGATTAATCGGTCAATTAAAGGTCTTGACATTTTAAAAAAATTACTTATATTAATTAGTCTAAACAAACCGCGGGGTGGAGCAGTTGGTAGCTCGTTGGGCTCATAACCCAAAGGTCGTAGGTTCGAATCCTACCCCCGCTACGAAAAGAAAGAGGGATCACTCTTTGAGTGATCCCTCTTTCTTTATATAATGCGAGGGGATTCGAATAAAGGTTTGACTATGATAGTCCCGCGTAAGCGGGACGCTATAATAATTTTGTCCTTACATAGGCCAGATAGAGCGTAAGCTCTGTCTGGCAATCCTATCCCCGTTACAAAAATGAAGGCCTTGAATAAATCGTTCAAAGCCCTTTTTATATTTAAATATTTAAAAAATATTAACTTTTCAGTTTACTCCAACCATCTTTCCCAG
>CAZTZL010000105.1:0-9746 GCA_964617625.1 uncultured bacterium | reverse complement strand
TCTAAATCCTCTCCTCTTGTCTTCGGATGGAACTGAGGCAGGTATTTATTCAGGGATTGGTTCATGTCCAGCATTCCCTTTTCCTGAAGTTGCATGATTGCCAGAGCTGTAAATGTTTTAGTTATCGATTCGATGTTTACTGCCGTATTTTCAGTCATGAGAACTTGATTCTCTTTATCAGCATAACCAAAACCTTTTTTCCAGATAACGGAATCATTAACTAAAATGGCGGCGCTCACTCCAACCAGATTATCCGATGCCATTTTTTTAATGATTAAATTTTCACATTCTTGAATCATTTCTGAATAAGTATCTTTGCTTTGAGCATGAATACCGATAGCAAAAAAAGCCAGATATTGCACGAATAATAGAGTCCATCGAGTATTTCTCATCCTTGACATTCCTTTATAAATTGGTTAACCAAAATCCTGCCGGATTGAATCCGGCAGGGCTGGCATGACATTAAAATAAAACTATGGATCTATTTTTAAAAAGAGGAGTTAATCGGATTATTCTTCAATCACCAGAACATGCTTCACCTCTCCCATCACCCGACCCCCGCCGGAAAGATGCAGTTCGATATTATCATCCTCCCTCTCCGCAATCACATCCCCTTCGACCACCGAACCGTCCCGGATTGTAATCTTTAAAGGCTTTTGCCGTTCGAAAGAATGCCTTTCCCTTTTGATAATCACATCGCCGTAAACGATTGTGCTGTCCAGAAGCGAAATATGCCCGTTATAGGTCTCAACATCCCTCTTTACCCGGGTCTTTTTAAGTTCGATATCTCCGTTGATCGAAGTCACTTTCACTTTGACTTTCACCCCCGGATCGGAAAATATGTGACCATTCACAGATTCAAGACTTCCCATCACATAGACATCTTCCGCTGCCCGGATAGAACCGTTCACACTTTGCAGATCTCTCGTCTTCGAATGCCTGCCCACTTCGATGATGCCGTTCACGGTTCTACAGGAGCCGTGGATTTCACAATTCGATCCGACAAAAATATTCCCGTTAATTGTCATCGGATCGCTGTACACCACCTCGCCGTCATCAATATAAATGTTACTATTGATGCTGATTTTACAGTTCAAAAAGCAAAGGCAAAGAACAGAAATAACTACCGCAATTCGAACGGATTTCATTTTTTACCCCCTTCAGTAAGAGAATGGATCCTTCGATCTTGTTACCGGCAGTATTGATCGATCATGCGCAGCAAATGATCGATTTCATCCGGTGTGATTTTCTGATCCGCCATGACCACAAAAAATTGCCTGCCTATGAGCCCCATTTCTTGCTGAGTAATTCGATTCTCGGAAAAAGCCTTAGCAAACTCCTGGGCGCTCTTCGCAATATCATTTTGCCGCTGTCCGATATAATCTCTGGGCATGGACTGGGTTGTTTTTTGAATGGTCTGCCGGACTCCATAGTCGGCTACTTTTACGAGAACCTGCTGCGGATGTTTCATAATGATACTGGTGACACCGGCAAGAACCAGCAAAGTAAAAAGAATTCCCAGTAAAAAACCGATAGCCAACATTCCTCCTCGTGAAAATCTTTTTTTCTCTCTTTGTCTATCCACGTGATCATTCCTCCTTTTTATTATCATCCCCTCAAACTTGAAACTCGAAACTAGAAACTTATTCTTGCTTCCAAACCCCAGGGATTTCCGATCCGCATTCCGGACATTTTCCGTTGGCAAGCTGGTTTTCGATAATCTGATAACCGCGGCGGTGTATCAACTTTGTCTTGCACTGATAACAAAATGTACTTTCTCCTTCATTTCCTGGAATGTTGCCCGGATAGACGTAAGACAGCCCGGTCTCGATTCCGATTTCTCTCGCTTTTGTGATGGATTCAATCGAAGTCGGTGGACGGTCTGTCATCCGATACGTGGGATAAAACCGGCTGATGTGCCACGGCATGGCTGGATCGATATCGTGTATAAACCGGGCAATTTCTTTCAGTTCTTTTTCGGAATCATTCAAACCGGGAATAAGAAGCGTGGTCACTTCCACCCAGATTCCGAGTTCTTTCATTCGTTGTATCGTATCGAGTACCGGCTGAAGATGCGCCCCGCAGACCGATTTGTACGTGGCATCCCGAAACGCTTTCAGATCCACATTGGCTCCGTCTAAAAAGGGAGAAATTACTTCGAGGGATTCTTTCGAAAGATAGCCGTTCGTGACAAACACATTTTTAATCTTTTTCTGACGGGCAATTCTGGCCGTATCATAGGCATAATCCCAGAAAACAGCTGGTTCGGTATAGGTGTAGGCAATAATTTGACACTGCTGCCGGACAGTGGCTTCAACCAGGGTTTCAGGGGAAACATCCTCTCCCCGAATCCAGCCCGGACTTTTCGGTATTTGTGAAATATCCGCATTCTGGCAGTTGAGACAGTGCATGTTGCATCCGGCAGTCGCCACGGACATGGCCTGTGTTCCGGGCAGAAAATGAAAGAGCGGCTTTTTTTCGATGGGATCAACGTGAAGGGCGACAGCTTTTCCATACACGAGTGTGACCAGTTTTCCATCCTGGTTCTCCCTCACACCGCACACCCCCCGTTTCCCTGGCGCAATGACGCATTGATGGGCACAGGTCAAACACTGCACTTTTTGATCGTCAATTTTCCGGTAAAGTTTCGCCTCTTTCATCAACAACTCCCGTTACCAGATCAAGCTCGCGACTAATCGTGTCAACAGTCCCAGAATCAGTGCGAGTGAAAATGTATAAAGCAAAATCGCCCACGTGGCCTTTCCCCTCACCTGTTTATAAAGCACACCCAAAGTTGCCACGCAAGGAACATAAAACACCACGAAAATCGTAAATACCAGAATTTGCCCGTGGCTCATCACGGACAGGACATTCCGTGTACCGAGCGCCTGAAAGAGCATCAGCATCGATAACTCTTTCCGGAGGATGCCGAAAATCAACGTGGTTCCCACCTGAACGGGAAGACCGAGAATCCACGTAACCGGAGAAATCATCAGATTTAAAAGCCTGGTAAAGTGAAAGTAATCACTCAGGGAAAGAACAACGCTGCCTATGATTAGCAGCGGCCATGCAATGATGATAAACTCTTTGATCCTCAGCCAGGTTTTGGTGAGAATCACTTTCAGCTGGGGCAGATGATAGACCGGGATCTCCATCATCATACCCGGCGTGGATTCAGGCATCAATTTCGAAACGAATCCGGCTGAAAGCGCAACAATAACAAGATTTAAAAGATAGATGAAAAAAGCGACCATGCCGCCGAGGTAATACCCGACCAGTCCGAAAATAATCGTCATTCGGGCGGCACAGGGAACCATAGTCGAGACAAGAGACGCAATAAACCGGTCCCGGGGAGATTCCAGAATCCGCGTGGCCATCACAGCCGGGACATTACATCCGTATCCCAAAACCGCTGGAATCACCGCCGTCCCATGAAGACCGATGCGGTGCATAAAGCCGTCCATCAGAAAGGCCACTCTGGGGAGATAACCGATATCTTCCAAAAAGGAAAGCCCGAAAAGAAACGGAAAGAGATAGGGCAACACAATGGCAATGCCGCCGCCGATGCCGTCGAGTATGCTTTTCAATATAACTGTGAAAAGTGCAGCCGGATTCATTCTGCTCATGACGGCAGCACTTAATGTAGAAAAAAACGAAAGCAGTGGTTTTTCGATATAGGCTCCAATTTTGAAAACCAGAACGAAAAAAATAAAAAGAATCGCTAAAAGAAAAACATATCCCCACACATTGTGCATCAGGACAGAATCGAGGCGGTCTTTCCAGTGGAGTTTGGGTTTTTTAAATGTCGCCACTTTTTCAAAAATGGACATGGAAAGCGCATGCCGTTCCGTATTAATTACCTCATCCGAAGACCGGCCATGCGTTCTGGACAGCTCTTTTCGAAATGATTTAATTTCTCCAATCAATTCCGGTTGAACCTTTCGGATCTGTGTTTCAAAAAATCCGTCATTTTCAAGAAGTTTGGTTGCGAGCAAATGTCTCGAATAGGCAAAGGGATGATGAAGGGATTGTTTGAGAAACCGGGAAAGCCGGCCGATAACCAGTTCCACATCGCGGTTTCCGCGGATATGACGTCCTACTTTTTTTGAATAGGCGATTTTTATGGTTTCACGAAAAAGTTCTTTGACACCGATACCGTGAGAAGCGACTGTCTTAAAAACGGGGATGCCCAACTGATTTGAGAGCGCTTCAGTATTGATTTCAATCCCTTTTCTCTCGGCTTCATCCACCATATTCAGGCAGAGAACCATGGGAATGTTCAGGTCCATAAGTTGAAGGGTCAATTCGAGGCTGCGGCTCAGAAGCGAGGTATCGATGACATTGACGATGACATCGATTGGCTGTGTAAGCAGATAACGCTGGGCTTCCCTTGCGGCAGGATCCGTCGAAGTCAGAGAATACGTTCCCGGAAGATCGATGATATTATAAACCCGGTTGAAGATTCGAACATGACTTTTTGTAAAGGTGACGGAAGCGCCCGGGAAATTGGCTGTTACGGAACGGTATCCGGCCACATTGTTAAAAAGTGTGCTCTTGCCGCAATTGGGCTGCCCGATGAGAACAATTTGCAAATGCCTTGAATGGGGCTGCCTGGGATGATGATGTTTGTCATGAGAATGTGAACGGATCATATTTCCTGAACGATCACTTTCTTCGTCATGCCGCGGCCCAGAGCGACATCTGCGCCGCGCACACGGACCAGAATGGGCCCCCCCATAATGGCGCTTCTTTTTACCAAAATTTTATCTCCCGGATGAATTCCGATTTGATTGAGCCGCTGCCGGATACCCCATCCTCCCAGTATCTCGATAACTTTAACTTCCTGATTTTCTCGAACCTGATCCAGTCTCAGTTGATTTTCCATAAAGATCCTTTAGCCATCTGCAGTTATATATCACTTTCTTCAATTTTCTCAAGGAATTGAATCAATTTATTCAATGTCTCTTCGCTGATATTATGCTCGATTCGGCAGGCGTCTTTCTCGGCAATATCGGATTCAAGTTCCAGAACTTTTGAAAGAAAATGTTTGATCACGCGATGCCGTTTATAAACCGCTTCGGCAATCTGCGCACCCTCCTTTGTCAATTCCACCGAATCATAACGTGAGTGTGAAACCAGACCCTGATTTTCCAAATTCTTCACTGCACTGGATACGCTGGGCATGGTAATTTGCATTTCCGCGGCGATATCCTTAACGCGAACGTTCCGTCTTTCCTGTTCTAAAAGATGGATCGTTTCCAGATAATCTTCCATATTTGAAGAAACATGCAAGCTCATTTTTTAACCATTTCTTTGACATAACTAACAAAGTTAGACATGCCTAATTTAAAACAAATTTACAGAAAAATCAAGAAAAAAATCCCGGCTCAACTCTGAAACCGGGATCACAATAAATCGAATGCTTGTATCGAACAAATTCAGATTTTTACAAACAGATATCGTAAAATAAAAATAGCCGCAACGAGATAATTCAACCAATTTAGTTCTTTTCCTCTCCCCGAACATAACTTAATGACAGGATAGGCAATAAATCCCATTGCCAGCCCGTCATGAATATTATAACTCAACGGGATTCCCAGCATGATAAGAAAAGCCGGGATCGCTTCCGAATAATCCTCCCAGTCTATCTTTTTAATGTTACGCACCATCATGGCCCCCACAATAACCAGAGCCGGTGCCGTAATGGGCATGTATTTCCCGACCATGCCGACAACAGGGCTGAAGAACAGTGCGAAGAGAAATAGACAACCGGTGACAACGCTCGTTAATCCGGTCCGGCCGCCGTATTGCACTCCGACGACACTTTCTATAAACGAAGTCACTGTCGATGTTCCTGAACAGGAACCGACAACCGTACCGACCGCATCTGAGACCAACGCCCGGTTTGCACCGGGCAATTGATTGTCCTTAATAATCCCCATCTGTTCTCCCACGCCGATAATTGTACCCATCGTATCAAACATATCCATAAATAAAAAAACAACAATGAATGGAATACAATATAATTTCAAAGCACCCAGCAAATCGAATTTAAGAAACGCGTGCTCCTTGGGAAAACCGAAAATCCCGGCATACTGCACCTTACCCGCAACAAGTGCAATGAGTGTCGTCACCAGTATCCCCCAGATAATCGCTCCGCGAATTTTTCTCACAAATAAGATCGCTGTAATGAAAAGTCCCGCAAAGAAAATCAATGTATCCGCCTGTATCAAATTTGCATTGAACCTGACAAGCACTCCTTCTGCATCCAGAATGACCTTGCCGTTTTGAAATCCGATAAAAGCAATCAGAAAACCGATGCCGACTGCAATTCCGTTTTTCAAACTCGGACTGACCGGATCAATAATGGCTTTTCTGAATTTCAACAAAGCCAGAACGAGAAACAGAACACCGGAAATCAATGTAATCCCCAAAGTGACCCGCCAGCTGTTTGCCACACCCATGGCGGTTAGGGACATGACCACAGTCACAAAGAAAAAATTCTCTCCCATGCCCGGCGCCTGGGCAATGGGCAGATTGGCGTAGAGCCCCATCAGCACGGTTGCGATAAACGCAGCGATACAGGTCGCCAGCATGGCCGCATCCAGAGACAAGCCTGTGGGATTACCCGCAAAATCAGTGGACAAAACAGCCGGATTCAGGAAAATGATATAGGCCATGGTCAGAAACGTGGTCAGCCCGGCCATGATTTCGGTACGGACCGTGGTCCCTTTTTCTTCCAGATGGAATATTCTTTCAAACATCTGCATCTCCTGTTCTTACAAATAAAATGTCTTGGTGACCCCGATATATTGAGTCAATGACAACATCACTTTGTCAACACCAGTTTCTTTTGCTCGATATAATCTCCCGCTTGAATCCGGAGGATATAAATTCCCGAAGGAACGATACATCCGCTCGCATCTTTGCCGTCCCACAGCACGGAATGGGAACCTGTCTCTTTGATGATGCCATTTTCGAATGTGATTACTTCCCGCCCTAAAAGATCGAACAGCTTCAGAAAAACAACCGATTCTTTGGGCAGCTGATACTGAATGCGTGTGGAAAGGTTAAACGGATTCGGATAGTTCTCAAATAATTTAAATTCTGAAATTCTGTTTTCTGATAACGATTCCACAACCGGAGAAGACAAATCAATCACATACATTGCTTCAGCCACTGCACTCGGTTCACAGCCGTGTTTAAATGCTTTCGCTTTCACAGTCGTGGTTGTGTCTACAGAAATCGGGTTTGTATAGACCGAATCCGATTCTGTCGGTTCTTCTTGATTGATCGTATAATGAATCACTGCTTCAGGCGTCGAACAGAAGATCGAAATATCCAGAGATTGATCAAATGTATCCGGAGGAGTTGGAGAAAAGGCAGGCGTGTCCACAACAATCGTGTACATGCCTTCAGCGATTGAACTCGGGAACATACCCGTCTTAAATGCTCTGGCTTTAAAAACAGTACAAGTATCAATAACAATCGAACCCGAATAAATGGAATCCGATTGTGTGGGATCAACTCCGTTAATCGTATAATAAATTACTGCTGTAGGTGTCGGGCAACTGATCGTTACTTCTGCACTGGAAATATAGAATTCTGAAACAGGATCAAATACGGGGATTTCCACATGTGGAATTAAATTTTCGTACCAGGCGATTATATCATCAAACCATGAAGCCGAGAGCACATCGGGATCGCTGTCACCGTCCAAATCAGTAGCAAATACAGATCTGGCACCATCTACCGAGGTAGTAATCACATTCTGAGAGCTAAAATTCCCTTGACCGTCTGTGTTCTCATACCAGGCAATTTTATCGTCATTAGAAGAAGCTGATAGCACATCCAGATCCCCATCGCCGTCAAGATCCGTAGCACATACAGATCTGGCTCCATTTGCAGAGTCAGTAATCACAATCTGAGGACCAAATGTTTTATCACCCAGATTCTCATACCAGGCAATTTTATTGTCTGCTTCGGACGCTGAAAGGACATCCGTATTTCCATCTCCATCCAGATCCGCGGCATACACTGACCATGCCTCATCTGCTGATGTGGTGATAATTTGCTGAGGACCAAATGCGCCTCCCTGTAAATTCTCATACCAGGCAACTTTATTGTCCCGACCTGATGCCGAAAGCACGTCTTGATCGCCATCTCCGTCCAGATCCACAGCATACACAGATCTTGCTCCATCTGCTGACGTAGTAATTAACAATTGAGGACTGAAAAGTCCGCTTCCTACATTCTTGTACCAGGCAATTTTATCATCCAACCATGAGGCGGAGAGCAAGTCCGAATCCCCGTCTCCGTCCAAATCCGCAGCATAAACAGAATATGCTCCATCTGCAGAGGAATTAAGAATCTGCTGGTCGCCAAAATCACCATCACCTAAATTCTCATACCAGGCAATCTTATCATCTCCAAAAGAAGCCGAAACTACGTCTGGATTGCTGTCACCATTTAAATCAACCGCATAAACAGATCTTGCCTGATCTGCTAATGTGGTAATAATTTGCTGAGGCCCAAAGGTTTTATTGCCCAGATTCTCATGCCACGCGATTTTATCGTCATTAGAAGAAGCTGATAGCACATCCAGATCCCCATCACCATCAAGATCCGAAGCAAAAATATCCCGTAGATCATCAATGCCTGTCTCAACAATGATTCTCTGATCACTAAAAGAAACCTGGGCGGAAGAAGAAAGGCAGAAAAATAAAACAGTCATTATTAAAAAAAATGACAGCAGTATTCTGGTTCTCATTTTACCCTCCCCCATATAAGTTTATGAAATATGATAAATCATGAAAATAATTATACCCTATTGTTTAAATCCTGTATATTATGGTAAAATTCCTATTTATAGTATATTACTTGCAGCTGATATAGTTCTCAAATTCCATTATTTTGTCAACACCAGTTTCTTTTGCTCGATATAATCTCCCGCTTGAATCCGGAGGATATAAATTCCCGAAGGAACGATACATCCGCTCGCATCTTTGCCGTCCCACAGCACGGAATGGGAACCTGTCTCTTTGATGATGCCATTTTCGAATGTGATTACTTCCCGCCCTAAAAGATCGAACAGCTTCAGAAAAACAACCGATTCTTTGGGCAGCTGATACTGAATGCGTGTGGAAAGGTTAAACGGATTCGGATAGTTCTCAAATAATTTAAATTCTGAAATTCTGTTTTCTGATAACGATTCCACAACCGGAGAAGACAAATCAATCACATACATTGCTTCAGCCACTGCACTCGGTTCACAGCCGTGTTTAAATGCTTTCGCTTTCACAGTCGTGGTTGTGTCTACAGAAATCGGGTTTGTATAGACCGAATCCGATTCTGTCGGTTCTTCTTGATTGATCGTATAATGAATCACTGCTTCAGGCGTCGAACAGAAGATCGAAATATCCAGAGATTGATCAAATGTATCCGGAGGAGTTGGAGAAAAGGCAGGCGTGTCCACAACGATGGCGTACATGCATTCAGCGATTGGACTCGGGAACATACCGGTCTTAAACGCCTTGGCTTTAAAAACAGTACAGGTATCGATAACAATCGGACCTGAATAAAGAGAATCTGATTGTTCAGGATCAACTCCGTTTGTCGTGTAATAAATCACTGCATCAGATGCCGAGCAACTAATCGTGATCTCTGCACTGGAAATATAAGATTCTGCAACGGGATCAAATACGGGAATTTCCACATGAGGAATCAAATTCTCGTACCAGGCGATT
>CAZTZL010000104.1:0-9879 GCA_964617625.1 uncultured bacterium | reverse complement strand
GATCAATTTTTTTATTTCCAATGGTTCCCCTTTATCCGGACAAAGCTGAAGTGTGATGGCCTGATTCGGACATTTGGAAATACAGACACCGCATCCCATACATTTTTTATAATCAATTTCAATTCTGTCTGATTTCATTGAGATCGCCTCGAACGGGCAGTTCCGAATGCACGTACCGCATAAACGGCAATTTTCATAATCAATTTCCGCAATGTAACCGGAAGACGCGAGCATAGGAACCTCATTCCGGTGAGCATGCATGGCGCCGCAGCAGCAGGAACAGCAGTTACAGATGGCGTAAAAACGATCCAACATGGCATCTTTGAAAAAAGCGTGGTGCACGTGTCCGCGCTCGTGTTCGGCTCGTATAATTTTTAGTGCTTCTGACCGGGAAATCCGGCGCGCCCGGTTTGGATGATGTTCCAGAGCGAAACCTGCAAAAGGTTCTCCAATAATAATACAGACGTCGAGAGGCAGACAAGGATTTTTTCTCGACGTTCGGCAGGGACATTCGATGACAACGATATGTTCCGGATTTTTTAAAATGATGTCTTTGGCCGTTTTATATGGGATAATTTTTTCAAGATTTTCAAGAGAGATTTCCTGATTCAGAGTCACCATTTGCTCGGCGAGATGAACCGGCAGGACTTTCCCGTGATAGGTATCCGCAAAGGAGATTTTCGGATCGGGGATATCAGAACCAGTGGACTTTTTACGTATTGAATTTAAAGTCAACTGTTTTTCAATAAAAGGCAGAATTGGTTTGAAGAATCGATAGAGCCAATGCTCTTTGGTGGCGATTCCGATATAAAAATAGGGCCACTTCAAATAAACATATCCATGGAGAAAACGCAAGAGTGAAAATTTTTTCCTGCTTTGTTTGGCTTCAAGCAAAAATGATTTTGTAGAGGAACGCATACCCGATATCTATACCAACATTTTTAAGGCAAGTGGATGGATGTCTTTATAAAGAAATGTCTGCACGGCTTTTTCAAATTCTTTGAGATCGATCACCGTGTTTTTACACGGCCCTTCCGGGCGCATGTTGGGAATGCCGATTACGGGAATCTTGCCGATTACATCCTGAATCCCGCTGACCAGATCCCGTTCACAGGCCACACCAATGATGGCCAAAGGTCGCTTTTCCAGGATTAATTGACGGGCCTTTTCTCCGCCGGGAACTGTAAATACTGGAACTTTCAATGCCTCTGAAAAAGCGGTTATCTTTTCACGAATTGTTTTTTCCAGACAACGGGGGAGAAGAATGAGGAGTTTGCCGGGCTTCACTTTTGTTACGTTGGATCGGATCAGGGCGTTGATGACCTTAACGAAGGAATTTCCGATACGGTCCCGTGAAATTCCGAGCCGCATTCCAAACCGGAACGCCAATGGAACCAGGAACGTCAAAGAATACTCTTTTTTCCCAAATATGATCAGGAAATCTTTTTCAGTTAATATGGAAAGGACCATTAACAGAAACCACAAAGAGAAAATCGCCCACACAAGAGCAAGGCCGCAGCCTATAATCATAGGAAGGATGGGATGGAATTGAATAAGGCGGGGTTGAATCATATACCAGATGAAAAAGCTCGATGCGCCGCTTATAAAAATGGTGAGAAGCAGCACGCCAAGAAAAATACGCTTGCCCGAATCCGCATTTTTTTCCGCGTTGGAAAGATCCCCTTTCCATTGGGTCCATTCATCGCCCAACTTTCGGTCACGGATTTGAATTTTTATTTTTTTATTTGAAGCCATGATAAAGACTTGTTTGACTGTTTATCATACGAAATTTTAATTCAAGAGTTTACACGATATTTAAAAATACAATCTTAATCACGTTTACCTTAAAAAATAAAAAGGAGACCGGAATCTCCTTTTTATCAATTCTATTTCATAGGCAACAGATCATCCGCAGTGTGAATATCCGCAATCATGGCAAATCGAGCAGCCGCCTTCCATTACCATACGGCCGCCGCAATCCGGACATTCGGGTGCGGAAAGTTCTTCCTTTTTCTGAACGATTAAATCGTTAAGAAAAGTCTGGGATGGTTTTGTGATTTTATTTGGTGCTTCTTTATTTTTCTTTTTTCCAAAATCATTTAAAAGAATTTGACCGATTCCATCCGGCACAGATTTTACAAGAATCCCTTCATTCCAGACAGGACGTGATCCGGTAATTCCCATCAGTGTCTGGCTGAGTTCCTCAACTGAGACACCTTTCTGCAATGCGATGGATATCAACCTGCCAATGGCTTCGGAAAGTGCGGCCGTATCGCCGCCGCTTTTCCCTATGTTTGCAAAGACTTCAACCGGTTCGTTTTTGGGATTTGTATTGATCGTCACGTAAAGTGAGCCCTGCCCCGTATTGAGTTTGGTCGTGAATCCGTGAAGCATGCGCGGCCTGACCTGAATTGTATCTTTTTTTGATGATGATTTTGAAATTCCTTTACTGAGAACCTGAACTTCCCGGCTTCCGTCCCGATAAATTGTAACGCCTTTACATCCTAAATCATGGGCCAACCGGTAGACTTTTTCGACATCCTCTTCCGTAGCGCTGTTGGCAAAATTGACTGTTTTTGAAACCGCATTGTCGGTATATTCCTGAAATGCAGCCTGCATACGAATATGCCATTCGGGTGAAACTTCGTGCGCGGTGACAAACACCTTTTTTAAGTTCTGGGGAATCTCGTTTATTCCATTCACTGAGCCGTTTGCGCCGACCTTGCGGATGAGTTCTTCGGAGTAAATCCCTTCATTGATGATTCTTTGGCAAAAAAGAGGATGGATTTCCGGAAGTTTGTCGTTGTCCATGACATTGCGTGTAAACGAAAGCCCGAAAAGAGGTTCGATTCCGCTGGAACAGCCTGCAATAATGCTGATGGTCCCGGTAGGCGCAATTGTTGTTCTTGTCGCATTCCTCATCAGGGGTTGGTTTTGATCCTTGTAAATGCTTTTGGAAAAAGCAGGGAATTCTCCTCGTTTTAAAGCCAGTTGCTGGGAATACTTTTTTGCCTCTTCATTGATGAAGTCCATTATGTTTTTTCCGGCTTCGATGGCTTCTTCCGAATTGTAAGGAATATCCATCTGAATCAACATGTCGGCAAATCCCATAATCCCAAGACCTATTTTTCGGGTGGATTTGGTCATTTTCTCGATTTGTGGCAAAGGGAATTTGTTTTTATCGATTACATTATCCAGAAAATGAACAGCGGTGCCGACGGTTTGCTCCAATTTTTTAAAATCGATTTCTGTCTTTTTGTCATTCTGTTTCACCATTTTTGACAAATTAATGGAACCAAGATTGCAGGATTCAAAGGGGAGAAGAGGCTGTTCTCCGCACGGATTGGTTGATTCGATAGCACCTAGTTCTGGAGTGGGATTGCATTTGTTGATTTGATCGATAAAAATCACACCCGGTTCTCCGTTTTTCCAGGCGTGATTAACAATTTTTTTGAAAACTGTTTTTGCTTCAAGCTGGCCTGCTTTTTCGTTTTTATGGGGATTGATTAAATCGTATTTTTTATTGGAAACAAGCGCATTCCAGAATTTTTCCGTTATCGCAACGGATATGTTGAAATTGTTCAGTTTGTCATCCTGCTCCTTGGATGTGATGAAGTTTAAAATATCAGGATGATCCACACGTAAAATTGCCATGTTAGCGCCGCGGCGGGTTCCACCCTGTTTTACGGTTTCAGTAGCCTCGTCAAAAACGTGCATAAAGGAAAGAGGACCGGAAGCGATTCCCCGGGTGGATTGAACAATGTCATTTTGCGGCCGGATACGGGAAAAAGAGAATCCTGTACCGCCGCCGGATTTATGAATCAGAGCCGTGTTTTTAACCGCTTCGAAAATCGAGTGCATTGAATCTTCGACAGGAAGGACGAAACAGGCGGACAATTGGCCCAGTTCTCTGTCCGCGTTCATTAAAGTAGGCGAGTTGGGCAGGAATTCCAGATTGGCCATCATGTTGAAGAATTCATCTTCTGTTTTTTGCACATCGGCGGTTGGATCGTAAAGCGTATCCGCCGAAGCAATAAAATGAGCAACTCTTCTGAACAATTGAACAGGAGTTTCGATGACTTCTCCCTGTTCGTTTTTTCTAAGATATCTTTTTTCCAAGACTTTGACTGCATTCTCGGTCAGGGGTATATTCACATTTGAATCGCCGTGAGAGAAATCATTTTCGGAGATATCAGAAAGTTCTGATTTGTCTTGATAAGAATCGATCTCAATCAGCAAGGAAGATTTTGATTTTCGGCCATTGTCATCAGGTTCAAAAAGATCACCGCTTGGCACGCTTATATTTTTGGAAAACTGTGTCATAGAATTGGTTCCTACTATTGAATTGATTTAAATATCAAGGTAAGGGAACGAACACATTAAACATAAAAACTCTTATTTTAAAAGTCAAGAGAAAAAATGAAAAAATGTCTATATATAGTATTTATTTTTTAGAAAAATACAAGTAGTAGTATTTTCCGGATGTCGCATTGAATGTAAATAATTTACGCTTGACATGTTTTGAAAGTTTCGTTATATTAAAATCGTCTTCTTCAGGGCGAGGTGAAAGTCCTCACCGGTGGTAAAAGTCCACGAGTCCGAAATTGAAAGGATTGAACCAGTGCAATTCTGGTACCGACGGTAACAGTCCGGATGAAAGAAGGTGACAATAATTATAATGATAATTCAAAATCAACCGGCCCTGAAAGAAGAAACTTTCGGGGCTGTTTTTTTATATGAATGATGAATTCTACATGAATCAGGCAATTACACTTGCACGAAAAGGATTGGGAAAGGTCAATCCCAATCCCTGTGTGGGTGCGATCATTGTTAAGGACGGTCAAATACTGTCAAGGGGATATCATGCACGTTTTGGCGGATATCACGCAGAAATCGAGGCTATTTCAAAGTTGTCGCCTGATAAATTGAAAAATGCAACACTGTATGTGAATCTGGAACCCTGCACACATTACGGGAAAACTCCTCCCTGTACTGATGCCATTCTTCGAACAGGCATACGAAAAGTAGTCATTGGAATGATCGATCCGAATCCTGTTGTTCATGGAAAAGGAATCCGAAAATTGAAACAGCACGGCATTGAAGTGAAAACATCCGTTTTGAAAAAAAAATGCGAGGAACTGAATGAAGTTTATATAAAATGTTTGCAGAAGAAACGTCCATTTGTTATTTTAAAAATTGCACAGACATTGGATGGTAAAATTGCTGTATCCAATGGTCTGTCCCGGTGGATCACAAGCCCGGCTTCCCGAAGTTGTGTTCACAGAATGAGAAATGAAAATGATGCGATTCTTGTCGGTATTAATACCTTGATTCAGGATGATCCCGAATTAACGGTGCGCTGGGGAAAGGGCAAACATATCAAAAAAATCGTTCTCGACAGCCGATTGAGAATTCAGGATCGTGCCAAAATTCTTTCGAATAAAGATCCTGAAAATACAATTTTGGTAACGACTCCGAATGCTTCTGCAAAACGCATTAACGCTCTGAAAAAAAAAGGAGTCGAAGTCTGGATTTTAAATGAAAACAGGACCGGACAGGTGGATCTGAATGACTTATGGGACAAATGTTTTATTGAGCATATTTACTCCATTCTTGTCGAAGGAGGGAAGGGAATCTTTACATCAGTTCTTAAATCAGGTGAAGCTGACCGGATCGTCCTCTTTACCGCTCCGAAACTTTTTGGAGAAGGGATCTCTGCATTCGGGGATCTAAACGTGTCTAAACCCGATTCTGCCTTTAAATTCCGATCGTTCCGCTGGCAAAAATGTGGGCCGGACATGGTTTTTGACGGGAGGTTTTAGTTGTTTACAGGTCTTGTGCAAAGCATCGGTCAAGTACAGTCGATTCGTCAAGTGAGCCAAAGTTTGAAGTTGACGATCGAATCAGAGTCCATTTCCAGTAAATCGAAAATAGGAGATTCGGTTGCTGTAAATGGTGTCTGTCTGACAATGGAAAAAATAATAGGAAACAAATTCCAGGCAACGGCTATTCAGGAAACTCTGCGTAAAACCAATCTCGGATTTTTGAAAACTGGGAGTTTCGTTAACCTAGAAACGGCCTTGCGGTTTAATGAATCCCTGGGAGGTCATCTTGTCCAGGGGCACATTGATTGTGTCGGTAAAATCATTACAGTCACTCCGGATGGAGAAAGCCATCTGGTGACTGTTCAAATCTCTGGCGAACTGAATCGTTATTTGGTCGAGCAGGGTTCAATAGCTGTGGACGGCGTAAGTTTGACACTGGCAAACGTTCAGGGGAATCGATTTACAGTTGCCATTATTCAGCATACATGGAAGAATACGATTTTAAAATATTTGAATGCAGGTTCTATTGTTAATATGGAATTTGATTATATCGGGAAATGGATCGAAAAATTCAATCGATCCGATACCAAAAAGAAAAATATAGGTTTGCCCTGGTTAAAATCTCTGGGATATTAGCTCAGAAATTGTTTTGCGTATAATTCTTATTGTTCATAAAAAAGATTGTTAACTTTAAAAGAACAGGTTGGATTCGTGGTTAAAATTAATTCAATAAAGGAAGCTCTCGAAGATTTTAAAGCTGGTAAAATTCTAGTGATTATCGATGATGAAGACCGTGAGAATGAAGGTGATTTTGTCACTGCAGCCGAGTTTGTTACACCGGAAAAAATAAATTTCATGGCAAAATACGGACGAGGGCTTATCTGTGTGCCAATGCAGGGAGAACGGCTGGATGAACTCAAGCTTCAACCCATGGTCGAGCAAAACACATCGAAGATGGGGACACCATTTACGATTTCCGTGGATGTTGTTGAAAAAACCACGACGGGGATTTCGGCATTCGATCGCGCTGAAACCGTTCGGGCTCTTGCCGATCCCAATTCAAAATCTGATGATTTTGCAAAACCGGGCCATATTTTCCCTCTGCGTGCAGCAAGGGGTGGAGTTCTGTGCCGTGCCGGGCATACAGAAGCCGTGGTCGATATTGCGCGATTGACTGGATTAACACCGGCCGGTGTTCTCTGCGAAATTATGGATGATGACGGCACCATGGCCAAATTGCCCAAACTGGAAAAGATTGCAGAACACCACAATCTGAAAATCATAACGATTCGCGATTTAATTTCATATCGAACTGTTCATGACAAACTGGTTCACAGGGTGGCCACAACCAATTTCCCGACAAAATATGGAAATTTCACACTTCATCTTTACGAAAGCGATATCGATTCGCATCACCATCTGGCATTGACAAAGGGAAAGATCATTCCGGGTGAACCGATACTCGTTCGTGTACATTCGGAATGTCTGACAGGGGATGTTCTTGGGTCACTGCGCTGCGATTGCGGTGAGCAATTACACGCTACTCTGGAAAAGATAGAAAGGGAAGGCAGAGGCGTTTTTCTTTACATGAGACAGGAAGGACGGGGAATCGGTTTGGGCAATAAAATACGTGCCTATCAGCTTCAGGACCAGGGGAAAGATACAGTCGAAGCCAATGAGGCACTCGGTTTTCCGGCCGATTTGAGGGATTACGGAATCGGAGCGCAGATTTTGGTGGACCTTGGTGTTCGAAAGCTCCGGTTGATGACAAACAATCCCAGGAAAGTTGTCGGGCTGCAGGGATATCAACTTGAAATTGTCGAACGGGTTCCTTTGGAAATAAAGCCCAATCCCTGCAATGCCAGATATCTGGAAACGAAACGGGATAAATTGGGACATTTAATTTTAAAAGAATAAATTTTGGATAATAAAAAAAGATTGATTATTTTAAAGGACGAGGCCCAAGGAGGCGTTATGGCAAAGGTCATTCAAGGTCAGTTAACCGCAAAAGGTAAGAAATTTGGTATTGTTGTGAGCCGTTTTAATGAGTTCATCACTTCCCGTCTGCTTGATGGAGCGATGGACTGTATTCGGCGGCACGGCGGGGATGAGAACAAAATCGACATTGTCTGGGTACCCGGATCATTTGAAATACCGGTCATCACAAAGAAAATGGCAGATAAAAAACAATACGATGCCATTATTTGTCTGGCCGCGATTATTCGCGGAGGCACAGTTCATTTTCAATATATCGCTTCCGAAGTCACAAAAGGAATTGCACAGGTCGGCATGCAGACGGGTGTGCCAGCAATTTATGGAATATTAACCTGTGAAACACTCGAAGAGGCAATCGAACGTGCCGGGACAAAGCAGGGCAACAAAGGCTGGCAGGCTGCCCTGAGCGCCATCGAAATGGCTGATTTGGACGGGAGATTATGAGTCTGATCCGAAAGAAATTTTTTATTGTTTTTATTTTCTTTACAGTTGCTGTCGCGCTAAGAAGTGCGGACTGGGATTGGCAAACCCAAACATCCACGCTGAATATTCGAGACATGTGCGGCAGTTACGGAAAAATCTGGTGTGCGACAGAGGGTGGACTTCTGGTTTATAATCCGATCAACAATCAATTTACTGCACGGACGAATACAGAGGGGCTGGCTCTTACCAATGTGACAGCCGTCGTACCGGATGTACAGGAATGCATCTGGATTGGATTTGACAATGGAATCATTCAAAGATATGATTCCAAAGCAAATACATGGTGGACCATAAAGGATTATGAAGATCATCAGATCACCAGTCTGTATTATCAGGGAGATACGCTTTTTGTCGGTCTGGATATCGGCGTTAGTATCTATTTGATAGAGCGGGAAGAAGTGAAAGAAACCTATCGGAGACTCGGACCGCAATTACAGGTCGAAATTCCGGTCAGGGATATTTATATTCAGGGAAACACGATCTGGATCGGTACAGATGAAGGTGTGGCATACGCCAGTTTGGACAATCCCAATTTATTAAATCCGAGTAGCTGGAACAATATTACGGCTGCAAATGGCCTTCCCGATGTACACGTGACATCGATTTTGGAATATGAGGGTCATATTATTGTGAGTACGGACGGAGGAGTCGTTCAACAAAATGAAAATACATGGGATTTGATATACTATTCCCCTGTTGTCAATATGACAGTTCATGAGAATAAACTTCTTATCATAACCCCTGATAAAGTCTATAGTGAAACCGGAGATCAGTGGGTTCAAATGGGGGAGGCGCTTAAAAAATTGAATATACTTTTATCATTCGACTCCGGGCTCTGGGCTGGATCGAATGAAGGGATTTATCATTATCTGGAGAATAATGCCCATTGGGAACATTTTACACCCAATTGTCTGGAAAGCAATCTGATATCGGCTGTTTCATTTGATCGGAATAACAATTTGTGGTGCTGTTCGAGAGATAATGGAGTTTTTAAACTGCGCGGTCGGGATTCTATCTGGGAGACAATCAACAGGAACGTTTTCCCGGAACTAAAAAACAATGATTTTGTAAGCGTTTTTAGCTATAGCGATCATGTTTTATTGGGAAGTTGGGGCGGGGGGATGGTTTCGATTGTTCAAGATTCCATATTTAAATTCTATCGGGCCGAAAACAGTCCTTTGGTGGGCATATCGAATGATCCTTCGTATGCCGTTGTCAACGGTATCACTATTGATTTGACAGGAACACTGTGGTTTTTTAATTATGCAGCTTTAACAAATCAACCTCTCTATGCTTTGACCAAAGATTCTGTATGGACAACTTACGGTAGCAGTGACGGACTTTCATCAATCGAACTGAGATCCATTGCCGTCGATCACGAAAACAGAAAATGGGTTGGGACCGATGATCAGGGTGTATATATTATTGACGATAACGGAACACCTTCAGTGAAAAGTGATGATCCCCCCATTGATAGAATTACGACAAGCAGTATTCTTGCAAGTAATTACATCTCAGCATTGGCTGTCGATGGTGAAGGCGCAGTCTGGATTGGAACGCAGGAGGGTTTGTATTA
>CAZTZL010000103.1:1610-9893 GCA_964617625.1 uncultured bacterium | reverse complement strand
AGGGACAAAATTCCGAGACGGCTGTTCCGGGTGAACTGGCTGGTGAGGCCGAAAACGGCGGGGCCAGCGATTCCGGCAAACTTGCTGCTGATGTTGTAAAAACTGAAGAATTCGGACGATTTGGCTTTCGGGATCATGCTTGCGTAAAGCGACCGGCTCAGTCCCTGTGTGCCCCCTTGAACGAGGCCGACCATAAATGCGAGAATCCAGAAATGAATGGCTTTGGTCATGAAGAATCCGCCGACTGAAATCAATGTATAAATGCCGAGACCCATAAGGATGGATTCTTTTGCACCGATCCATCCTGCGATTCGACCAAAAAGCAGGGAGAGCGGAATGCCGACCATCTGAACGAGAAGCAGGGCGCCGATCAGATCGAGTGTGCCGATGCCGATTTCATCCCCATAAGCTGTGGCCATTTTAATGATCGTTCCGATGCCGTCATTGTAAAACCAGAAAGCGACGAGAAATAAAAAAAGCTGTTTGTATTTCCGGATGTCATGAAAGGTAGCCGAGAGTCTCCGCATTGAAATTTTCACCGGATTTTCGCCGGGCACTCCTTTTTTTATACGCGGCGGTTCCGGGACGCGACGGAACAGAGGAATCGAGAAAACAATCCACCAGATACCGACACTGAGAAAAGAAAGCTGCATTCCCAACAGTGGGACTGTTTTTCCCGATGCCAGCGTTGTTTTCGGCAAAAAGAAAATCATGCCGATGTTTACGGCCAGAAGCAGTCCGCCCCCGATGTATCCCAGCGCGTAACCTCTGGTTGATACGCGGTCGATTTCGCCCGGGCGTGCAATGTGGGGCAGCAGGCCGTTATAAAACACATCACCTCCGGCGCATCCGATGTTGGCAATGATGAACAGGAGAGAAACCCAGAGCCAGTCCCCGCTTCCGGTGAGCGCAAGAAGTGAAGTGGACACCGCACCGAATGCCGTAAAAACGGCCAGATACCTTTTTTTTGAACCACTATAATCCGAAACAGGCCCGAATATCAAAGAGAGAACGGCCACACCGATCATAGCGACGGCTGAAGTGTATCCCCAAACGGAAGTGGCGAACTGATGCTGGTATTGAGACAGATTCGCGGCAGCGATCTGGCGGAAGAAAATCGGAAGCACTGCAGCCATGACAGTGGTATAGAATGCCGAGTTTGCCCAGTCGTACATGCACCAGGCAGTGATCATTTTTTTATGGTTATACTTTTCCATAAAGAAACGATAATATCCGACTCATGGATTCAACAAGATGGTTCACTTTATTTTCAGGCGAGACTCAATTTACCTTTTGAATTTGCTTCACAACTTGATTCATGGCTCTCCGGTATCCTCTTTTGCCGGAAATTACAGCGGCCAGAATGATACTTTCTCCCCATGCTTCAATATACTGAAAAATGAGCATTTTTCTTTCTTTTCCCCTGACGGCGATTTCCTTAACTGGAACATTTCCACCAAGGAGCTGCACAGTCTCAATCAGGGAAAAAGCAAATTCCAGCAGATTTTCCTCATTATAAGTATCGGATTTTCCTTCGCGCGCCATGAGCAATCCTTCCGAAGAGAAGAGATACATGCTTTCCCATCGGTCTTTTTCTCCGAAGAAGCGCATGGCTCTTTCGATGGTTTCCTGGGCGGTGGTTTTCCCATTCCCCTGAGTAGTTGTTGCACGGTTCTCCATCAGGCACGCATCCTTTGATTGTCTTCGAGCTGGGAATGGACGTTCGCCACAACTTTCTTGATGACTTCTTTTAAAGTGGGGAAAACTCCTTGGCCCTGTGTGGCGGAAGCTTCGAAATAGGGTACACCGAAAAAGTTTAATTTCTTCTCCATTTCTTCCACGGATTCGATGGAGGAAAGATCCCTTTTATTGTATTGAAGCACCCATGGAAAATCTTCCAGAGATTTCCCCATAACAATGAGATGTTTTTCGAGATCGAGGAGGGTGTCCAGATTGGCATCCATCATCTCGGTTTGTGAATCGGCCACGAAGACGATTCCATCGACCCCGTTGAGTACGATTTTTCTCGTCATATCGTAATTGACCTGTCCGGGAACCGTGTACAAATTGAATTTTGGTTTTTTCCCTTCGATGCGTCCGACTTCCAACTGCAGAAAGTCGAAGAATAAAGTCCTGTCCTCTCGGGTTTTCAGCATGACCATGTCGCTTTTCAGGGCAGGATCGATTCTTGAATAGATATGCTGAATGTTGGCTGTTTTTCCACAGAGTGCCGGTCCGTAGTATACAATCTTCAAATGAATTTCCTGTAGTGCCCAATGGATAAACATGATGTAAGGTTCCCCTTTTTTGTCGGTTCAGGTTTTTTCTTTTAATGATTGGTCGAGCTCTTCGTCCAGAAGAGATTGAAATTGTTTGCTGAATATTTGATCCATCCTGGTGTTTGATTTGTCATTCTGTTTGAGCACCGGCAATAATTGATCGATCGTTCTTTTTGTAAAAAGCCGAACCATACCGAGTGCCACGTCCTTTTCAAATATGACGATTAAAAAGTACTCCGATGTGACCGAAGAGACATAGACGTTTTGATTTTCTCCTTCGTGCAGGACCATTCTGAAGCGGATTTTCTCTCCGAGCAAACGTGCAATCTCCGTTGTAGCGGCGAAACTGTTTGCTGTCAGTGTCGCGAGCAGGGTCGTATCGGCCTGCCAATCTGGCGAACTTTTTTTTGCACAGACCTGCCCGCTGCTGTTGACGAGAATCAATGCGGTGAGCCGTAGCTTTTCAGCCAGGTAGGCCAAACATTCTGAAACGTTCTCGAATTGTGATCTTGAAAGCTGAACGTTCCTGGTCCGATTGGTGTTATTTAATTGATTCATGAAAATCCCTACTTATTATTTGCCTGACTCCAATCTTTCAATCAGAAAGGAAGGCAGATTTTTCTTTTGCATTTTCTCCTGGACTTTTCTTACCGGGTATGCGAGCCGTTTTAGATTAAATTTGTTTTCCTTCATATCGAAGATACCATAAGCTGCCCGCGGATCCCCGTCTCTTGGTTGACCCACACTTCCCACATTGATAATAACCTTCTGACCGGGTTGAATATCCACTTCGGCTGCGCTCTGTAAAAGTATTTGCTCCTCTTCCTGCTGGATGAAAGCCATGGGAACATGAGAATGTCCCACAAAGCATATCGGGACAGACATGTTGACCAGATTCCGATATGCATCCTCGGCCGACGTGATATAATGCCACTGTTCCGGCTGTTCGGGTGTTGCATGCACGGTGAGTATATTATCGATCGTTTCTATCAACGGCAGTTTGGCAAGAATATCCTGAGATGCGGAGGTCAATACCTCGTTGGTCCACTCAATAGCGGTCCGGGCGCATTCATTAAAATGTTCCGTTGATTCGAGATTGACGGCAGCATAATCGTGATTTCCCGCCAGAACAATATCGGACGCCTCCATGACTTTTTCAACACACTGATTGGGATCTGGTCCGTATCCCACAAGATCCCCGAGGCAGATGGTCAAATTTACATCTTCCCCTTTCAGTGCTTTTAAAACGGCGTCAAGTGCTTCCATATTTCCATGCACGTCCGAAAATATTCCCAGGCGCATCAAAACCATCCAGTGAAATTATTACAAATTCTTTTAATTATTGACATTTGTGCAAAAAATGAGCCAGGGTCTTCCCTGTATTTGACAAACATAATGTAAATCATCCTGTAATTCTATAATATATAAGTGTTAACATCGGCATTATTATAGCATGTCAACCGGATCAACATCAATTGCAAGCCTGACATTTCGAAAATCATTTTTTTCATAAAATTGCAGAAGAGCAGTACGGATACAATTTCGTATCCGTTTTCCACCGGGATCTTTTCGGTTTTCGCTTCTCAGAATAAGCTGGTAACGAAACAGTCCCTTAATTTTGGGAAGTGGTGCAGGAATGGGTCCCAGGCAGGTCATGCCCTCTTCATTAGGAAGAGTGTCCGCAAAAAGCCGGGATGTGCGTGCGACCTCATTTTTGTTTTTCCCTTTGAACCGGACAATCACCATTTTCCCGAACGGGGGATAACAGAGCTCTTCCCGTTCCTGGATGATCCACTGGTAAAGCGCTTCGTAATTATGATTCATGGAGAATTGCAGAACAGAATGTTCGGGTGAATCGGTTTGAATGATGACTTCGCCCTGTTCTTTTCTTCTGCCCGCTCTTCCCGCCGCCTGGGTGAGGAGCTGGAACGTTTTTTCTCCCGCACGAAAGTCCGGGAAAAAAAGGCCTGTGTCCGCCGAAATGACTCCCACAAGTGAGACACCGGGGAAGTCCAGTCCTTTGGCGACCATCTGGGTGCCGAACAGGATGTCGCCTTTCCCTTTTTCGAAATCAAAAATAATCCGGCTGTGTGCACCCTTATGCCGGGTCGTGTCGAGGTCCATCCGGATGCAGCGCGCTTTCGGGAAAAGTGTTTTCAGCTCTTCCTCGATCCGCTGTGTGCCCACGCCCCGGTAGGCGAATGTGTTTCCCCCGCATTTTGAACAGGTGTCGGGGGGCCTTTTCTGAAATCCGCAATAGTGGCACCGAAGAACGAGGTCGTTTAGGTGATAGGTCAAGGTGATATCGCAGTGTTTGCAGTTTTCAATATGGCCGCAGGAATTACAACGCAGAAAAGACGAGTATCCTCTCCGGTTTTGCAGGAGAATCACCTGTTCATTTTTTTCAAGACGCCGGTTGATGTGGTCGATGAGATGCGGAGAAAAAATAGTCTTTTTATTTTCCTGACGCAGTTCTTTCAGATTTACCAGCGTGACTTTCGGCATGGGAACGTCATCGATGCGGAAAGGCAATTTGCACAGTGCGTACTTGCCTGCCGCGGCGTTGAAATAGGATTCCACACTCGGTGTGGCCGAACCAAGAATTACCGGGCAGTTGTTTATCTTTCCGCGCATTACCGCAACGTCTCTGGCGTGGTACCGGGGTGAGGGATCGGCCTGTTTGTATGAATTTTCGTGTTCCTCATCGACCACGATGATTCCCAGATTTTCGAGCGGAGCAAAGACGGCGGAACGGGGGCCCAGCCCGATCTTGAATTTTCCTTCGCGCAATTTTCTCCACGAATCGTATCTTTCACCAGCGGACATCCGGCTGTGAAGTACGGCCACATTGTCCCCGAAAACATTTCGATACCGCTGGACAGCCTGGGGAGTCAGAGAAATTTCGGGGATGAGGACGAGGGCGGTCTTCCCTCTTTTTATTACGTTTTGAATGGCTTCGATGTAGATCTGGGTTTTGCCGCTGGCTGTGACGCCGTGAAGGAGAAAGACCTGAAAAATGGATCCCTGCAAAGCCGATTCGATTGTCCGAAGCACCCGTTTCTGGTCCTCCGTCAGTGTCAGGACCGGACGGGCCGAATTTTGGATTTCGGGATAGGCTTCCCGGAACTTTTCCTTTTCCCGAATTGCGATCCACCCCTTTTTTTTAAGATTTTTTAAAACGGCATAGTCCGTATCCAGTTCCGAGCGGCAGATTTCTCCGCTCAGTTTTTGTATCGTTTTTAAGATGGCCGCCTGTTTCGGAGCGCGTCTTTTTAGTGTTTCCATTTCTTCGGAATCAGGCGGTTTGATCAATGTGATCCATTTCTCCCACTGGATGCGGACCTGTTGTTTTTCGAACAGCTGTTCGGTCCGGATGAGTTCCGCCTTCTCCAGCTTGGAAAGGGTAAATCGAATGCTGCTCTTTCCGAATTCTTTCTCCAGGCTCCGCAGCGTGGTTTTCTCCTTTTCACGGATACTGTTAAGAATCAATTCCTGGAGTTCTGTTAATTGGAAAGACGGATCAACCATTGTTTCCTTCGAATAGACATTCAGCCGGGTTTTCCGGTCCAGGCCGGGAGGCAGTGCACAACGGATGACTTCGCCCCATGAGGCGAGATAGTACTCGGCCACCCAGCGTGTGAGCTGCAGCATTTCGGGTGTCAGCAGCGGATAGGGATCAGGTAAATCCTCGATATCGCGGAGATTTTCGATTCCGGGAATGGGAACAAAATTGACAATATATCCTGTTTGTTTCCGGCTGCCCAGCGGTACGATCACCCGGCATCCGGGAGCACAGCTTTCATCAAAATGTTCGGGGACACGATATGTTAATTTTTTGATCGAAGAACCGGGAAAGACCACATCAGCGTAATTATTGGAGTCCGAAAAAGTCATATGTGGAATATACAAACGGAGAAAGCGATTTGCAATGAAAATCCCCTGAGTCTTGTCCCGGAAGGCAAAATAACTCTTAAAAAAGAGTTGCATCTTTTTAAAGATGTTGTAAATTATAATGATTTTAATTATGGCACTAAACTTTTGTAAAAATTGAAATGAACAGTAGTTTTATAAATTCCAAATGACAAAATCCAAATTCCAAATAAATACCAAATTACAAAATCCAAATTTCATCCCTGTGTTTGATATTTGGTATTTGTACTTTGTTTGTCATTTGTGTTTTGATATTTGATATTTTTAGTTTGAACAGTTTGATATTATAGGTTGTATATTTAATGAATCATATCAATAAAAAGCAGTCAAATGAACGTTTTGTTCCTCTTCCGGATCTGCCCGGACGGGTCTATGCGGAAATGGTCAGAGAGGTTCTGGAACAAAATGGGATTCCCAGCTACATCCGTTCCGACGGGGTGTCGGACGGATACGGCGTCGTGGGAACCGGGCCGATATCGAAAGGATTTCAGTTATTCGTTCCCGAGAGCGCGGTAGAATTCTGTCTCCAGATCCGCAATGAAATGCTGAATCATATTTGATTTTTTTGTTTAAGGAAATACAAAATATAAAATAAAACTGTTTTTTCGATCCCGATTCTCTATTAAAATATTAAAGAATATCGGGAGAGAAATCTAATAGCGGTAAATTAAAAGATTTCTCATCCCGAAACATCGGGATTCGAAATGACATATTTACTAATCGTTCTAAATATTTTCATTATTGTTCTCAATTTTAATTCTACATAACGAGTTAATGTTAAGAAAAGATTAATATGGCAAAGATACAATTTCAGTCACCCAAGGGGATCAAGGACGTTCTTCCGGAAGAACAGCCGGCGTGGGATTATGTGAGAAGCACGATGCAGAGAATTGCCAGGCTTTACGGGTACGAGCGGATCGATCTGCCTCTGTTCGAAGAGACCGCGCTCTTTCAGCGGGGGGTCGGCGAAGGCACGGACATTGTCGAGAAAGAGATGTACACCTTTCTGGACAAAGGCGATTCCTCGATGACGCTCCGACCCGAGTTCACGGCTTCCGTGATGCGCGCCTATATTCAGCACGGCATGGCCAGTTTGCCTACACCGGTGAAGGTCTGGTCAACCGGTCCGGTTTTCCGCTACGAGCGGCCCCAAGCGGGACGGTACCGCCAGCACACCCAGTTCAATGTCGAAGCGCTGGGAGAGCAGGACCCCGCTCTGGATTTCGAAATCATGTCGGTTGCCTGGTCCCTGTATCACGATCTTGGATTCAAACAGTTGAAATTTCAGATCAACAGCATCGGGTGTCCGCAGTGCCGGCCGGGTTATCTCAAAAAATTAGTTGATTATTATCAAAAATCCTCCCGGCCGATTTGCGAAGACTGCCAGAAACGGCTGAAGAAAAATCCCCTGCGTGTTCTCGACTGCAAGAACGACCAATGCCAGCCCGTGATCGAAGGCGCGCCGCCTCTCGTGAAAAATCTCTGCGGCGAATGCGCGGATCATTTCAATATCTTGCGTTCCTATCTGGACGATCTGAACCGTCCCTATGAGTTGAATCACCGGCTCGTCCGAGGGCTGGATTACTATACCAAAACCGTTTTCGAGGTCTGGGCCGAAGGCATCGGCGCGCAGAATGCGGTGTGCGGGGGCGGACGGTACGACCGTCTCGCCGAAATTTTAGGAGGAACACCCACACCGGCCGTGGGATTCGCGTCCGGCCTGGAGCGCATCGTGCTTCTTTTGCAGCAGCATCAAATTCCCGTTCCCGAAATTCCGGGACCGCTGGCCTATATCGTTTCACAAAATGCGGAAGCGAAGAATACGGCTGTCCGGCTGATGTCCCAATTGCGGGATTCAGGAATCGCGGCCACGCTCGGTTTTGGAGGACGGAGCTTCAAGGCCCAGATGCGGGAAGCGAATCGCCGCAAGGTTCGATATGTGCTTATTTTAGGGGAAGATGAATTAAAGAAGCAGGAGGCGACTGTCAAACTCATGGAAGACGGGACACAGACTTCGGTAGCTTTTACGAATCTGGTCCGGTTTTTTAATGAAGAGGGATAGCGCGTGCAGAAA
>CAZTZL010000103.1:0-1510 GCA_964617625.1 uncultured bacterium | reverse complement strand
CGGTCTGTCCTGATCACCGCACTCGTTTTTACGATGATCCATTTCAACCCCTGGTGGGCCGTGGAAATTCTGGTCCTGGGGGTCTTTCTTGGTGTGATGACCTGGCGGAGCAACAGCATTTTCCCGGCGGTAGTCGTGCACTGTGTCAACAACGGATTTTCTGTCTTTATGTTGAATATCAGTCCGGATAAATTGAAATGGTATCATTATAAAGAACATGTCTCCCCGGTCTGGATCGTTTTGAGCATCGTGCTGGTTTATTTGGGATTCAGGACATATTATCAGCTCACAGAAAAAAAATCCAGATAAAAATGCATCTTAGTTCGTGCCAATCCGTATGATTTATAAATGGTTTGATATAAAAAAGGAGTGAAACGATGAAGAAAATCGCAATTGTTCTGCTTGTTTTATGCGCGGGCACGCTGTTAATGTCCCAGCAAAAATCCCTCGAAACGTTCATTGGCGAAGCCCAGGCCCTCAAGTCCGAAGCAAAATTCCAGGAAGCCGCGGATTTGCTGAAAACGGCTGTATCGATCTATCCGGATAACGCTGAGGCGCATCTTCAGTACGGGCTGGCCTGCGGAGAGCTGGCACAGAAGAATTTCGAGAGTGGGAACATGTCTCTTGGCATGGAAGGGATCAACCGATCTTTTGAGGAGATGGAGACTGCCATTCGCATCGATCCGAATTCTTACGATGCCAATTTGTATTACGGGATTTATTGTGTCAATGTCCCCGAGTTTTTTAACAAAATGGTTCCCGGTGTGGAACACCTTCAAAAGGCGCTCGAATTGTTAAGTGCCCAACCCGGCGGTCCGTCACCCGAATCGGCCGGCGTGATTTACCAATACCTTGCCATGGGATATGAAAAACAGAAGAAGATCGGAGAAGCCAAATCCGCCCTCAATCAGGTTCTTGTGCTGATGCCGCAGGGAGAAATGGCTGAAACTGCAAAGTCAGAGTTAAAAAGATTGGATGCATTGGAAATGGCCCGGCTGAAGGAGCAGAAAGCAAAAGAAAAGGAAGAGAGCGAAAATATCCTGGCGATCAAAAGGCAGCTGGAAAGCTCTCCTGACGATTTTAATCTCCTCATGTCTCTTGGAAATGCATACATGGAAGAGAAGGATTGGGCGGATGCCCGGATGGCATTCAAGGAAGCGACAAAGGTCGATCCGAAAAGCAAAGAGGCCCAGTTTATGCTGGTGGATGCACTTGGAAGGGATGCAGAGAAAGGATATGACGAACGTATTTATGAAGATCAGAATACACGGACGGTTCTTGCTTTAGACGTCGTCAAGGAGATGGAACGGGCATTGGAACTCGATCCGGAAAATAACGGGATGAAACTTCAATATGCATCGATGTGCATTTACATGCCCTTCTTTGTGGACAGGATAGATAAAGGTATTGCCATTCTGAAAGAGATGGCAAATGATAAATCCCTGCCCGATTCGGTTCGGTCCCGGGTCATTTATACGCTAGGGGTTGGTTATCGGAAAAAAGGCAATGC
>CAZTZL010000102.1:0-10005 GCA_964617625.1 uncultured bacterium | reverse complement strand
TACAGATCAGCTCGAATGGGTGACAGTCAATGGAGGCACTTTTCAAATGGGGAGTGATAACGGAGAATTTGATGAGCAGCCGGTTCATACAGTAACCGTCAACACTTTTTATATCAACAAATATGAAATTACCAATTCACAGTATTGTGAATTTCTCAACGCAAGAGGAGTTGCTCCCGATGGCAGTTATGGGGGTATTGACTATATCGATATTGATATTACAGGTTGTCAGATTACCTATTCCGGAAATCAATTTATTCCGGAAAATGGAAAAGATAGTCATCCGGTGAACTATGTGACCTGGGATGGTGCCGGCGCGTATTGTGTATGGGCAGGTGTCCGTCTTCCAACTGAAGCCGAATGGGAATTCGCAGCCAGAGGAGGGAATCAGAGTCTGGGGTATATTTACTCGGGAAGTGATAATGTGGACGACGTCGGCTGGTATGTAACAAATGCCGTCAACGAGAGCCATCCGGTAGGACAGAAGCTGCCCAATGAACTGGGTTTGTATGATATGAGCGGTAATGTGTGGGAATGGTGCAGTGATTGGTATAGTTCAGGTTATTACGGTATCAGCCCTACAAGTAATCCACAGGGACCAGATTCCGGAACAAACCATGCAGTGCGGGGTGGTTCCTATTTAATATCCGGTGATAATTTACGGTCTGCGAATCGTCAGGATGCCGGGAATTGGGGATGGATATCGGTGGGATTTCGCTGCGTGAAAAATCAATAGTATGCTGACAAAAGTTTATCAATGCTATTATTGTTGAAGAGTGAAAGGATGAAAGATGCACAATAAAATATATAAAATTGCCGGAATGTTGTTGATCGCAATTCCATTGTTATTGTTTGGTCAGCAATCCCTGTCGATCCGGGATCATCTCATGAGGACCCATGAAAAAGCCGGGATTTATTTTCAAGGGCAATTCATCAAACCCGAAAAAGGAAACACACAGACATACAATCTGATTGCGATTCCCGTTCAGATTCGATATGAAAGCAGCCGCTACTTTTCCCTGACTTTCCGGCTGAATCAGGGAAATCAATCGTACGGAGGAACGAATCTGTACAGCCTGGGAGATCTGGAAGTCAATGCACGGTATCTGTATGGGGAGAATCTGACATTTATTGGCGGTATAACGCTTCCCACAGGGACCAAAACACTGAATTATGATCAACTGGTCGCAACCTCGGCGGGCCGTCTTCCTTTTATCAATGCGCCGGTGATCTGCGCCGCTTCGGGTTTTGGACTGCATATTGGACTATCCTACGGTCAACAACCCAACGAGAAAACATCGGTTGCCATTGGAGCAATGTACAGCAAACGGGATGAATATGCGCCTATTAAAGACGGCGGCAAGTATGATCCCACGGATGTGTTCATGGTTGCCGGAGGCGTTGCATATAAAGATGGAGAAGAATGGGGTTTCATGTGCGATATTCAGTTTATCAAGTACTCAAAAGAAAAAATGGATGGTGAGGAACTTTCTGATCCGGGCAGGGGAGTTGCCCTCAGCGGGAATCTCTTTTTAAATACATTGGAGCTGCGGACCCTCTATTATCATCGGGATGAGAGCCACAGAAAAAATGCCGGAGATTTTATCCCGCCTTCGATTTTGAATATCAAACTGGGACATAAAGGAACACGTCCGTTTGTTCCATACATCGGGTTAACCTATACAGGAAAGGGGACTTTGGTGGAAGCGTCATCTCTCTTCCTTGCCGGCTTTTATTTTGAAAAATTTAAACTCGCCGATTATCCAATGAATCCTTATATCGAAGCCAATTATGGAACCATCGGAGAAAAGACGAAAACAATCGGAATAAAAATCGGAACCGATATATCATTCCAAATTTATTGATTTTTTATGTAAAGGAGTTGAAACATATTTGTTGAATGGGATTATCCGAAAAGTTTACCAAAAGTGATTATTTTTTATGGTGAATTCTTTGATTTCGCCCAGCATGACAGGGTGTTACTGTTGGAATTTGCCAAGATTCAGTTAAACTATGAAAATTAGTTTTAGGCCGATCTATGAAGAAAATTCAAATTCCATATGGACGGGAATATGTCGAAGTGGCTGTCCCGGATGCGTGTTTGGGTGAGGTCATTTATCCCAATGAAGTCCCGGTTAAAGATGAAATCCAAACCTTGATTCATGCGCTCGAAAATCCGATTCAGTCCAAATCTTTTAATGAATTTCTTTCCGATGCGGAAGATGTACTTTTTATCGTGAATGACGGCACGCGTCCAACACCCACTGCAAAAGTTCTGGATATTATTTATGATCAAATATCAGGACGCAACATCCGATTCATCATTGCCACGGGAGTTCATCGGGGCCCGACCGAGAGCGAGCTTCGGGAAATATTCGGAAAACATCTTGAAGTATTTCGAGGCCGCATTTTCGTTCATGACTCGAAAAAAGAAGAAGAGATGGTGACTCTGGGTGTTTCGAAAAACGGAACTGTGATGCAGGTTAACCGGCTGGGAGCGGATGCGCAGAAAATTGTCATTATCGGCTCTGTCGAGCCGCACTATTTTGGGGGATATACAGGGGGAAGAAAAGCCTTTTTACCGGGGATCGCTTCCTATAGAACCATTGAACAAAATCACAAACTTGCGCTTCACCCTTCTGCCCGGGCGCTCATACTTGAAGGAAATCCCGTTCACGAGGATATGGAAGATGCTATACAGGCAATCAAGGAGAAAGAAATTTTTTCCATCATGACTGTGCTGGACCGTGAAGACCGAATCTATGGCGCCTCAGCAGGAGATATTACAGAATCATTGAAGGCAGCCATTGAAAAATCCAATGATGTTTTTTCTGTTGAAATACATGAAAAATCGGATATTGTGGTAGCGGTTGCTCCCTATCCCATGGATGTGGATTTATACCAATCCCAGAAAGCATTGGAAAATGGTAAACTGGTCCTGAATCCCGATGGGATTTTAATTCTAATTTCCAAATGCCGGGACGGGGTTGGCCACGATACTTTTGTCAGGCTGCTCTCAGAAGCCGGTGATCCCAAAACTGCCATAGATAAAATCGGCGAAAAATATATTTTAGGATATCACAAGGCAGCGAAAATAGCCGAAATAGCGCAATGGGCAAATATGTGGGCAGTCACGGACCTTGATCCTGCTCTGCTTCGAGCCATATTTATTCAACCTTTCGATTCGATCCAAAATGCACTGGATGCAGCTGTTGAAAAAAAGGGAGAAGTCAAAATTCATTTTCTGATGGCTGCAAGTATGACTGTACCGAGGTTGAAATCGTAACCAAACGAACAGGTATGCAGATTTTAAAAATTGATCTTTATAGTTTTTGGGGGAGTGCCGGATTTAATAAAATTAAAAAGTTTTTC
Organism: uncultured bacterium; assembly: GCA_964617625.1. Classification (GTDB taxonomy): domain Bacteria; phylum Zhuqueibacterota; class QNDG01; order QNDG01; family DSAB01; genus CAZTZL01. Next base: position 6,633 of record CAZTZL010000102.1, on the reverse strand, counting down.
GCCCAGGAAGTGAGATATTTTCCCTTTCTTAAAATAACCCCGTAGTGAAGTTTTCCAAAATACCGATTAACATTAATGACTTTTAAACGATGATTTTGAGTAGGAAATAATGCGATCTTCGGTATAATGGCCACACCGATTCCTGTTTCGACATATCGTTTGATGGTTTCTGCATTGGTTGCTTCCATGATAATTTCGACATCCATTTCGGCTTCTTTGAACACACGATCAATTTCTCCCCTGGTGATTAATCCTTTTTCATAGGTAATCATCGGGTATCCTGCGATGTCTTCCAGGGTAATATTTCTTTTTTGTGCCAGCGGATGATCCAAACTTGTTATGAGTACCCGTTCAAAAGATTCAATTTCCAGAAAGTTAATATTGGAAGCGATACTCCTTATAGGGCCGATGCCGAAATCAATATCTCCCGACTGCATCAATGAAACAACTTCGTCCCAGCGTCTTTCCAGAATAATAATTCTTACATGAGGGTAACTCTTTATAAAATTTTTCACGATAATTGGAAGTACATCCATGACCATTAGCGTGGTCGCGGCAATCGTAATGAGACCTTTCTGGCTGCCTTTCAAATCTTCAAATGTGATTTTCAAAACATCCATATCCTGGATAATATTGGAAATTAAATTAAGAAAAATTTCGCCTTCCTGCGTCAATTCTTTGCGAGGCCCGATTCGGTTAAAAAGTTGCACACCGAGTTCTTCTTCGAGTGATCGGATTTGTTGACTGACCGCGGATTGGGTAATGGATAATTTTTCTGCTGCTTTGGTCAAACTTCCAATTTTGGCACTGTAATAAAAACCTCTTAATTGCTGAATTTCCATATTGCGCTCCAATGATAAGTATCATTAAAAAAAATATTTAGCAAACTTAATTTTACTTATAATATACTCAATTTTCCGAAACTGTCAAATTCAAACATAAAATAAATATTTCAATTATTAGTAATTCTTATAAGTAACATTAAGAAGTTTTGCTTGATTTATAATGGTTTAATTTTTAGGTTCCCTAAGTATAATGATACTTTAACAATTTCATCCCCGGTGATTGTCGGAATAAATATGTTTTCTGATAAGCATACAAACTCCGTAAGTTTAAACTTTTTTTTATTCCTGGATTTAATATAGCAAAATAATTCCAATAACTGATACAGATCAAATTGCTTCGTTTTATAATTGTGTTCTTTTTATATTTTTAAAGGTTTTATATATTTAGAAAAACATAGGAGACAATTTCATGGCCAAACCGAAATTTGCGATTTATTGGGCAGGCAGTTGCGGTGGATGCGAAATTGCTTTTTTGGATATCCGTGAGAAAATTCTGGATGTGGACAAAGCAGTGGATCTGGTCTTCTGCCCCTGCATTATGGACACTAAATATCAGGATGTAGAAGCAATGTCCAACGGAGCAATCGATGTTTGTCTATTTAACGGGATGATTCGAAATGAGGAAAATCTTCATATTGCCGAACTGCTCAGAAAGAAATCCAAAGTTCTTATTGCTTATGGTTCATGCGCCACTGAAGGCTGTGTTCCCGGGTTGGCAAATTTAACTAATAAAAATGAAATTATTAAATATGTATACGAAGACTCTCCTTCTGTCAACAATAAAAAGAAAATCATTCCGCAAGCAAAAACAAATATATCATCAGGAGAGCTGACCCTGCCGTTGATGTTCGATTATGTGCGAACTTTAGAGCAGGTAGTCGATGTCGATTACAGAATGCCGGGTTGTCCCCCTGTGGCCGATCAGATCTGGGCAGTGATACAGGCCGTTCTTTCCGGAAATTTACCGGAGAAAGGATCTGTCATTGGCGTGAACCCAAAAACCGTATGCGACGAGTGTAAAAGAACCAAGGATGAAAAGCACGTTAAGGCTTTTCAAAGGCCCCATCTCATTAAGGAGGTCGATCCGGAAAAATGTTTGTTAGAACAAGGCATTATCTGCAATGGCCCCGCTACTCAGGCAGGATGCGGTGCCCTGTGTCCACAAGTCAACCTTGGATGCCGCGGCTGTTACGGCCCGGCGGAAGGGATCACCGATATGGGAGGCAAACTTGCCGGAGCTATTGCATCGATCATCGACAGTGACGATCCTGAGGAGATCGAAAAGATCGTCAGTCAGATTGTGGATCCGGTTGGAACGTTTTATCGCTTTAACTTGCCGAGTTCATTATTAGGGAGACGCGTGTCATGAAGAGTGTAACCATAGATCCGATTACCCGGCTCGAAGGCCATGGAAAAATTCAAATCTTTCTTGATAACAAAGGCAGTGTTGCGGATGCCTATCTTCAAGTGCCTGAATTGCGGGGATTTGAAAAATTCTGTCAGGGACGCCCGGTGGAAGAGATGCCGCGTATTACCTCACGAATCTGCGGAGTTTGTCCCGAGGCCCATTTAATGGCTTCGGCCAAAGCGTGTGATGCGGTTTACCACATGGATATTCCCCGGACTGCCAGGATGCTTCGTGAACTGCTCTATGTTATCTTTTATGTAACCGATCACACGACCCACTTTTATGCTCTGGCCGGTCCCGATTTTGTAGTAGGCCCGGATGCACCCAAAGCACAGAGAAATATTCTGGGTATTATCCATAAAGTCGGTGTGGAGATTGGCGGGCAGGTCATAGGACTGAGAGGTATGTGTCATGAACTGATTAAAAAAATGGGAGGGAAGGCCGTTCATCCTGTCGGTGCGATTCCGGGCGGAATGAGTAAAGGGATGACCAAGGAGGAACAGAAAGAGTTTATCGAAGCAGGGAAGAAAGCCGTTGAATTTGGTAAGTTTACCATACAGCTTTTTAATGATATTGTTCTGAAAAACAACGCCTATGTGGATCTGATTCTGAGCGATACCTTTACCCATCAGACTTATAATATGGGTTTGGTTGATAAAAATAATCATGTCAATTTCTACGACGGCGATGTGCGTGTTGTCGGCCCGAATGGTAAAGAATTTGTTAAGTTCAAACCAGCGGATTATTTAACTCATATCGAGGAACATATTGAATCATGGTCTTACCTGAAGTTTCCGTTTTTGAAGAAAATCGGCTGGAAAGGGTTTGTAGATGGACCTGACAGCGGTGTTTACAAAGCGACACCGTTATCCCGTTTGAATGTTTCCGAAGGTATGGCGACACCTTTGGCCAATGAAGAGCACGACCGAATGTACAAGACATTGGGTGGTAAACCCGTGCATCAAACTCTGGCCACACATTGGGCCAGAATCATAGAACTGCTCTATGCAGCGGAGCGATGGGTCGAACTTGTCAGTGATCCGGAAATTACAGGTCCTGATTTCAGGATGGTCCCAACTGAAACACCTGACGAAGGTATTGCTGTGGTGGAAGCACCCCGCGGTACACTTTACCATCACTATAAAACCGATGAAAACGGAATGATTCTGGAGGCCAATCTCATCGTCGGGACAACCAACAACAATGCGGCTATCAACATGTCCGTTAAAAAAGCCGCTCAGGGATTGATTAAAAAAGGTAAGGTGAATGACGGTCTTTTAAATATGATTGAAATGGCATTCCGGGCTTATGATCCCTGTTTTGGATGTGCGACTCACACACTGCCCGGTCAAATGCCACTAATCGTAAAGATTTTTGATTCCAGCAAGAATCTCATTGATGAATTGAGAAGAGATTGGTAAATTTTATTTCCAGGATGTATTTTAAATTATCAGGATGATCGATCATGGAAAAAATCAATAAAAGCGAGGCAGGTTGGGTTATCGGACTGGTCTGGTTGAGCGCTTTGGAAGAAGTAGCCCGTGATTTTCACGGTACGCGGCCAAAAGTATTTTGTGAAAGGGCCTATGAACACGCTGTACAGCATTATCTGCGTATTTTGGGGGAAGAATACGGAATACAGATTAACAAAGCCGATTCGATTCGATCCGCCGTTGATAAATACATTCAGATCGGAGTGATTGGCCAGCTCTTTAACGATCCAAGTGATTTCAAACTGACGGATGTCAATCCCTATCATCTGGATATTACGGTTCATAATTGCAAATATCTAAAAAGTTGTCAGGCACTTATTGACGAGGGTTTTAAAATCCGGGATTTAACCTGTGCCCGCATTGGTTGTTTTCGGGCTGCGGTAAAAACAATGGCAAACATTGAATGTGATTATCAAGTCAGGGCGTTTAATATAGAGGGAGATTGCCAGGGACACATCGAACGTTTATAAACAAAAGGAGTATGAAAATTTGAAGAAATCGGTTCAGGAACTTATTGAAATTGTCCAGAAAAGTGACGATATCAGTTACCGGAGAGAAGCGCTGATTGAACTTGGATATCGCAAAGAAGAAATAATTTATCCAGTGCTTATTGAACAACTGGAGGATACTTCCAGCAGCATCAAGCATGCCGCAGTGATCTCTCTCGGCCGATACGGTAATCCTGCTGCCATTGAAGAACTGGTCAAACCAAAAGTTTTCCAGTCGAAGGTTGAAAATATTAGATGGGCAGCTGTCAGCGCTATCGGGAAATTGGGTGATTATCGAGTGATCGAACATTTGGTCAAAGCTGTTGGAGATCCGCAATGGGTTGTTCGAAACCAGGCCGTTACAGAAATTAAAAGTAAAATTGTTGAAATTATTAAATTGAAGGACAGCCGTATTGTGCGAATTTTGATTCGGCTGCTGGCGATGGAAGATGATGAAATTGTTGACCTGGCTATTGATGGATTGTCTGAAATGGGTGAGAAGAGTTACGATCGTATTTTGGAGGCCGTAAAAAGTCCTTCTGCGAGGATGCGTGCCAATGCGGCAAGGGTGCTTGGCAAAATGCAGGCAGTATCGGCTGTGGATATGCTCATCGGGCTTCTTCAGGATCCGGAATGGCAGGTCAGGCGCTGTGTTGTTGAAGCTCTTGGATTGATCAGAGATAAACGGGCTGTCGAACCGCTTGTTCTGCGATTGTCAGATAATGTGGAAAGGGTTCAGCGTCAGACGGTCCAATCGCTTGTCGTTTTCAGAAAGCTTGCTACGGAACCGCTGTTAAATGCACTGTCACATGAGAAAAATAAATTCGTCCTACGCGCTTTATTAAGAACATTAGGCGATATTGGTGATTTAAAAGCCGTTCCCGCGTTGATCAGCCATCTGAAAAGCAGTTATTTTGTGGTCCGAATTGCCGCTGTGCATGCTCTTGTGAAGTATGGACCTCAGATTATAGATGATCTTTTACCAATACTCTCTTTTAATGAATCGAATATTCAATCCCTGTTGAAAGATGCAGCCAATAAAAAACACCCGCAATTACAACTCAGGGCGATTAAAGCACTGGGTGGTTTGGAGGATCATCGGGCTGTCAATACGTTGAAAAAGCTGATCGATCAGGGAAATGTAAAATATCAGGAGGCGGCCTCGTATGCCCTTTTTCAAATAGGATGTGCTGCCTGGGGAAGGTGCAGCGGGCTGATTGTTTTAAGAGAAATAGGAAATCAATCGCTGATACACCATTTTGTTCATTCATTGAAGGACGATTCGAGTAACGTTCGTCTGGAGGCTGTAAAAGCACTTGCCGAGGTGAACGGTCCGAAAAGCATCGATCCTTTAATTGCCGTTGCGAAAAAGGACCAGGATCCGTATGTTCGCTTTGAAGCGGTCCGGCAGCTGCGGCGTGTTGGTGTGGGATATTCCCAGGTCCTCGATTTGGCCATTTCCACACTGAAAGATCCGAATCGCGATGTGCGGTCTCAATCCGCCTGGCTGCTGGGCAATTTTCAAAATAATCGATCCATTCAACCTCTTCTTGAAGCGATGGCAGACAATCATTGGAGCGTCAGGGAGAGTGCTGAACATGCGCTGATGAATTTCGGCACACAAGCCATTCCTTATCTGCTGAATGCATTGAAGAGCGATTCGTGGACGACACGATTTCGGGCAGCAAGAATGCTCGGCGAAATTGGTGACAGCAAGGCAATTGAAGCACTTGAAAATCTTCTCAATAAAAAAGATGAACGCCGTGAAGTTCGAAAAGTTGTCCAGGAAGCTTTAAAAAAATTAGCTGGACAGCGTGCTGCGTAATGGGTATTTCTTAAGAGATTTATTTTTTGGGAGACCGAAATGCGAGTTCGATTGAAAAGAGGAAAAGATCAAAAGAAATTTATTGATCGTGTGGTCGAACTTTCCGGACAGAATGTTTACAAATGTTATCAATGCGGGCGATGTTCGGCAGGATGCCCTTTTGCCTTTGAGATGGACTTGCTTCCCAATCAAATTATCCGCATGGTGCAAATGGGGCTTCAGGATGAGGTTGTTGGGTCGAAGACACTTTATCTCTGTGCGTCCTGTTTTACCTGTCATGCCCGCTGCCCGAAAGGGATTGATCTGGCCAGACTCATGGAAGCCATTCGGCTCATTGCCGATCCCAAAGGCAAAGATCAATTTGGACCAAATGAAGTGCCCGTCGAGTTGGCTGATGAATTGCCGCAGCAGGTGCTGGTTGCTGTATGTAGGAAGTTTAGTAAATAAGAAGACGGGGAGCGGGGAATGGTAAACAGTAAACGGAGAATGGAAACCGGAGGCAGGAGGCCGGAGACGATTAGAAGGATTTAGATAAAAGTAGTTACAGATTTTTAATTTCACTGTTTATTATTAA
>CAZTZL010000101.1:0-10023 GCA_964617625.1 uncultured bacterium | reverse complement strand
ATGAACATAAAAATATTCCCAGAGCATTTGAATTAAAACAGAATTACCCCAATCCTTTCAATCCTTCGACAACAATCCGGTTTGATTTACCAAAATCATCATTCGTCGCACTGAAAATCTTTGATGTTCTCGGCAGGGAAGTCACCACACTAATCAATGAAAAAAGACCTGCCGGAAAATACGCGGTTGAATGGAACAGCAAAGGTCTTCCAAGCGGTATCTATCTATATCAATTAAACGCAGGAGAATTCACAGAAACAAGGAAACTGGTACTGCAGAAGTAGTATCTCATATAACTGTACAGTTCCGCAGAGGCTCAAGCCTCTGCGGAACAATAATTTTCTTCTGCTCGCTTTCATTCTGGGATCAACATGATTCCATAATGGAAATACTCTCAGAATTCGGGTAAAATAGTGACAATAATTTAATATTTTATCCGCTTGTTTATAACTTGTTATTTATAGTCTTATGTTATCATACAACTTCTCTTCCCTTGGCATATTATTTGTTAATTGTCAATAATAAGCAAAATTTAACGAGAATGTCATTTCATTTTAATGAGTCAATCGTAGCATTTATCATAACTACATCTGGGAGGAGTCAGAAGAGATGGTTGAAAAAGTAAAAAAGAAATTTGGAAACATGATTAATTTTATCTGGGTGGGCATGCTCTTTTCCGGGCTGTACTGGATACTTGAATCTATCCGGGACATGCTGATTTTTGAAAAGGGTTCCATTTTTAAATGGATATTCCTGCCGGAAAGCATGTCACTCTGGATGCGTGTGCTCGTCATCTGCATTATCATGCTGTTCAGTGCCTACACCCAGTCCGTCCGGCAAAAATCCGAATCCAAAAAGAAAGGCCTCGAAATATTCGCAAAAGCGAATATTGTGTGGATCGGTTTGGCGTTCGGATTCTTTTACTGGATTCTTGAGGCTTTCCGGGATGTATTTGTATTCAACAAAGGAAATTTTCTACGTCAAATCTTCCTTCCCGATCCGATGGGATTCTGGATGCGGCTGTTGGCCGTCTGTATCATCATCCTTTTCAGTCTTTATCTTAAAACCCTGACCAAGGAACGGAAAGAAATCGAGGAAAAACTCAGAAAAATACAGGAACAAACATCGAAAGAAACGGATATCCGATTGTCCGAAATGGAAAAATCCCACGAAGCCTTGAAAAAAGAAGTCCAGGATTACAAGTCCAAAGAAAAAGAGTTGGTCGAACAGCTGAGTCAGAAAGAATCCCTTTTACGAGGCGTTCATCAATCCATAAAGAATCAGCTTCAACATTTTAACAACCTGTTTGATATGCGCATTATGGAATTACAAAACAAATCCAACACGGACATTTATACCGAATTCCGCGCATTAATTTATACCCTGACACTGATCCACTCACAGCTCTATAGAACCGATTATTTTGACCAGATCAATCTGGGAAATTTTCTCCAGGATTTGAAAGATTATCTGCTGCATCTTAACAGGGGAGGAAAAATCAACATACTGATTGAAGATAAAAATCTTATCCTGCCCACACATCAGGCTGTGTCATGTGTTCTTATCATCACTGAACTGATTTTTCTCGCTACACAAAAAAAAGAAAAACAGGATAAAAAGGGAGACTTCCAAATTTATCTTAAATGTTCTGAAGACAATACACTTTCCATTAAGATTCGATACAACGATTCAACAATTCTTCCGGGATTGGAAGATAAAAAGCCTGAACAGGCGAATTATAAATGGATTCAGGAAATCATCAAGGAACAGTTACAGGGAGATTTCTGGGTGGTTCGCAATCCCCAGGGAATCGAGATCAACTACAATTTCGAGATGAAAGCATAAAAATGATACATTCGTCGATATGTCATTTTATAATACAGGATTCAGGCTGTACTGCTTTTCACAACCATTATAATAGGGAACTATGATAAAATCTTAATTCTATTGAATCATAATGGATACATCTTCTAATCCCTTTAAGAAATGAGACTTGCATCCTATTATAATTCTGCATTTGAGATCCATTCTGCCAGGATAACCCTATTTATTGCTTGACTTTCTTGAAAAATATCCATATGGTGGAGATACAACACATCTTTTATTTATAATTATTACTTTCTATTTTAAAGCAGTGACTGGCGAAGCAACTTTGTATAGACAACCCGCAGATGACCTGATCTTGGTCTTCCGAACCTGGAAGATACCTTGTTTCAACCTATTCCTGCAATATAACCTCTGTACACAAAAAAATGTTGTCTATTATGGACAATCCGTACTGAAGATAGTGAAACACCGAGAATAAGGGACCGGAGGATTTCCGTGAAAAAATTGCTCTCTCTTCATCTTATACTGCTTGTCTGGACCTTTCTCTCTGCTCAGGAAACCCCAGTTGATCTGATTGATTTCAGCCTGCAGGAGTTGACCGATCTCCAGGTTACGCTGGTTTCTAAAAAGGAAGAACGTCTTTTTCAAGCGGATGCGGCGATCTATGTCATCACACAGGAAGATATCATGAGATCCGGCGTCACTTCGATTCCTGAAGCCCTTCGTATGGTTCCCGGGTTGCAGGTGGCCAGAATAGATGCCAACAAGTGGGCAGTGACGGCACGGGGATTCATCGGCCGTTTCTCAAACAAGCTGCTTGTTTTGATCGATGGTCGAAGTGTATACAACCATCTCTTCTCCGGTGTATTCTGGGATATGGAGGATGTATTACTGGAAGATGTGGACCGTATCGAAGTGATTCGGGGCCCGGGCGCGACACTGTGGGGAGCCAATGCGGTGAATGGCATTATCAACATCATCACCAAAAATGCCAGAGACACGCAGGGGGGATTTATGCAGGCAGGGCTGGGAACCGAGGAAAAATATTTTGGAAATGTTCGGTACGGGAAAAAACTTCCGAACCGGATCTGTTATCGGGGATATTTAAAATATTTTAACAGGGATCGCTCCGTATTGCCTTCAGGAGAACCTGCTTTCGATAATTGGGACGTCCTGCGGGGTGGTTTCCGAATGGATTGGGATAATTCACCGAGCAATACTTTCATGCTGAAAAGCGATCTTTATACAGGCAATTTCGGCCATACGATGGAAAAAATCTCGATGGAACCTCCTTATATGGGATCTCAAAATTATCGGGGAAGTCTGTCCGGAGGAAATGTCATCTTCAAATGGCAGAAAATATTTGCTGACGCTTCCGAAATCACACTGCAGACCTATGCCGATTATTTCAGAAAGGATGAGGGAGTGATCATCGGAACCATCTGGAGCTATGATCTGGATGTGAATTACCTGTTCGATTTGGGAAGGCACCATCAGATCATATGCGGACTGGGCTATCGGCTCCTGAAAGACCGTTTTCAAAACACTTTTATCATGACGATGAATCCGGACAGACAAAATTTAAACTTATTCAGCGCATTCCTGCAGGATGATTATCAAATGATAAAAGACCGCTTTCGTATTACACTCGGATCGAAAATAGAACACAACGACTTCACGGGATTTGAAATTCAACCCAATTTAAGGATGCTCTGGACTCCCGGCACGAACCATACTCTCTGGGCGGCCTTTTCCCGGGCAGTGCGGACACCCTCGAGAGCGGAAAGAGGCTACGGAGAAGTCATCGACCAAATCATTGAGATTGAAGATACCCTCCTCACCCACTCAAAAATACCATTGATGGTTAAGTTAATAGGAAATCCGGATTTTGTATCGGAGAATCTATTTGCCAATGAACTGGGATACCGGTTCTATTCCGGGAAAAGACTTTTTTTCGATCTATCGACTTTTTACAATATCTACGATCATCTTTTTTCTGGTATATTCCTGCCGATTACATTTGAAACATCCCCCCCTCCGACTCATGCGCAGGCAATGTTGATGACCGCCAACCAGATTGCCGGTTACAGCACCGGATTCGAGATTGCAGTCGACTGGCAAACCATGGATTCATGGCAGCAAAAAATAGGATATACCTATACAGACTTTCACATGCATGTGACTGAAGGAAGTCAGGATGCCGCCACGGTTGACAACATAGAAGGTCAGTGCCCGCATCGTCAAATTTTTCTGCGGTCATCTATTGACCTTCCCTTGCGGATCGAATTCGATGTTGGAATTCGATATGTAGACGACCTGCCGGAATTGAATATTTCAAAATACTGGAATGCCGACTGCCGACTTGCCTGGAGTCCAACCAATCAAGTATGCTTCTCCATAGTCGGACAAAATTTACTGCACAAGGATCTTCTTGAATTTATTCCTGAAATGGATTACACGTTTTACACAGAATCTCAAAGAGGTATTTATGGATCGGTTACGATTCATTTCTAATCTAAAATAACCGGTCATGTAAGGAACAAGACACTTTATCAAACATTTATCTTTATGAGTTTAAATAACAGTTATAATAAAACTGCTATTGTCATCAGTCTGCTGCTGATCATAGTGATATTTCACTTTCCTATTTATGGATTGAACAAACAGGATTCCATACCAACAGAATACGAAGTGCGGGCCGCGTTCCTTTTTAATTTTATCAAGTTTGTCGAATGGCCCGAAGAGGTGTTCAAGGACAGCCTGTCCCCCATTATTCTCGGCATTATAGGACATGATCCCTTTGGAAAATCGATAGACACCATGATAAAAGACAGAACCATTCAGTCAAGAAAAATCATCATTAAAAGATTCCCCGGGATTGAGGATTACGAGCAATGCCATGTCCTCTATGTCGGATTTAACGAAAAAAGATATCAGGTGGCTGTTTTAAAACCTCTCGAAGGAACACCGGTGCTCACAGTTGGGGATTTGGATGATTTCATACGGCTCGGCGGCATGATTAACTTTATCATCACGGGAAATCAGGTTGGATTTGAGATCAATTTGGATGCAGTTGAGAAATCCAGGCTGGAGATCAGCGCAAAGCTCTTAAAACTGGCAAGATTAAAACATGATTAAAACTGCCGCATGAAAAAATATTCGTTAAAAGACATCTCAATCAAACAAAAACTGATTTTAATTATTTTATCGATCAGCGTCCTTGCCTTGCTGCTGGCGTGCCTCTCGTTTATTCTTTTCGACCAGATCCGATTTAAAAAGAAAATGGTCCAGGAAATGGAAATCATTGCGGACATTATCGGCAATAATTGCGAAGCTGCTCTTCTCTTTAGTATTAAAATGGATGCTCAGGAAACAATATCTTCCCTAAAGGCACACAAGCATATTGTAACGGCCAGTGTCTACGACACAAGCAACCAGGAATTTGCAAGATATCTTAAACCGGATTTAAATCCGGATGAAATGGATCAAATTTACCGACAGGCCATGCAAAAGTTCGGATACAGCTTGCCCTCGCCTGCAAACAGTACTTTACTGCCGTTCAGCATGGATAAAAAAAACATCCATTTTTTCTTTCAGGGCTACTTGATGCTGTTTCATCCGATCATTCTGGATAACGAGAAAATAGGCGTTGTTTATCTTCAATCGAACACTGAGGAACTATCTCAAAGATTCCACCAATTCATTCAAATTATTGGTATTATTCTCATCGGTACCCTGTTAATTATTCTCCTTTTAATTGCAAGATTTCAGCGCCTCATATCAGGACCGATTCTGCACTTGACTCAAACCGCCAGAGCAGTAACCAACAAGAAAGACTATTCAATACGAGCTGTGAAGAAATACAACGATGAAATCGGTTTCCTGATCGACAATTTCAACAACATGCTGACACTCATCGAAGACAGGGACACAGCATTAAGTCATATTTCAGATGAAGTGCAGAAAAAAGCCGGTCAGCTGAAAAAGGAATTACGGCAACGAAAACGTGTCGAAAAAGAGATAAAAGGATCTCTAAATGAAAAAGAAATTCTGCTTCAGGAAATTCATCACCGTGTCAAAAACAATCTTCAAATTATATCGAGTCTCCTCAATCTCCAAATCAAAAATATCAAAGAAGAATCCACACTCGCTCTTTTCAGAGACTGTCACAACAGGGTAAGAACAATGGCGTTGATTCATGAGCAGTTATATCAATCCCATGATCTGACCAAAATCGATTTTGAAGAGTACACTAAAAATCTGACAAGGCATCTGTTTAGTATCTATCACAAAACAATCAATCATGTTATTTTAAAAATCGTTATCAAGGACATTTCGTTTAATATTGACACGGCTATTCCTTGTGGATTGGTCATCAATGAATTAATCTCCAACTCATTGAAATATGCATTTCCGGAAAACAGAAGGGGTCAAATCACAATTACTCTCAAAAAGAGTTCCGATTCAAAAACCAAAGGGAAAAAACAGGGCTATGATCTCATAGTGAGCGACAATGGAATCGGACTGCCGAACAATTTAAATTATCGGACAGTCGAATCCCTTGGATTAAAATTGGTAAACATTCTCGTCAAACAGCTCAATGGCTCCATTAAGCTGAGCAGAAAACAAGGCACCTCATTTAAAATTACATTTCAGGAAAGTTAAAAAGGACACCACGCTCTGTTATCTGTCCGGTCCAATCATTCACACATTCCTTAAATAATCGGATTTGGTTTTTTGTTTCGATGTGGAATCACTGTACCTGATAATTCACTTTTTTTTCTTGCAAAATTCCCTTATTTTTGTACATTTACGAAAGGTTCTGCCCGCTAAAAGAGATGGGATTAAATTTGAAAAAGCTTTTAAATGAAAACGCCGATGCATTTTATAATTCAAATCAATATTCAATACCGACACAATATTGATCAATTGAACTAATTCCTGCAATACCATTCGTTGGAAAAAACAGAATATCAAATTTGAAAGGATAGTATTTTGGAAACAAATCGATTCAAAAAAATGATCACTATACCAAACCTGTTTCTCATTGTGCTGATTCATTCATTTCTGTTCTGCTCTTCAGAAAAACATATCATCCTGCCCGACAATCCGAAAATACAGTATACTGGCAGAATCGACTTCACCGATCTGCATTCACCTGTTCTCTACTGGCCCGGCACCTACCTTAAAGCCAATTTTAACGGCACATCCATCCAGATTGTCCTCGACGATTCACAAGGTAACAATTTCTATAATGCAATTATTGACAATGATTCGGATCATCCGGTTATTCTGGATTGTGATATGGGGAATCAAGTTTACTCTGTTGCGACAGGACTGAAAGACACCACACACCTGATTATGCTGTTCCGCCGGACCGAAGGATTCTCAGGGCCCACTGTCTTCAAGGGATTTATACTGGATAAGAGGAAAACGCTTTCCACACCCCCCGAACGTCCGAAACGAAAGATCGAGTTCTATGGAAACTCGATCACCTGCGGCATGGGCAACGAATGCGAAGACAATGCCGAGGATGAGAACAATGCGAAGCGCAACAACTTTCTTGCTTACGGAGCCATCACTGCCAGAAATCTCAATGCGGATTATACCTGCATCGCAAAGAGCGGGATCGGTATTCTGATCAGCTGGTTCGACATGGTTATGCCGGAGTACTACGACCGGTTGAATCCCGCCGATCCGGAGAGCAAATGGAATTTTTCCAGATGGACGCCGGATGTGGTTGTGATCAATCTGTTTCAGAATGACAGCTGGCTTATCGGAAGACTCGATCCTGTCCCCGGCGAAAAACAGATCGTACAAGCTTACATGGATTTTATAAAAACCATCCGCGAAAAATATCCGGACGCTTATATGATCTGTTCGCTGGGCAGTATGGATGCCGTTAAAAAAGGCCAGCCCTGGCCCGGTTATATCAGACAAGCTGTGGATCAATGGAAGCGGAAATCCGGCGATAAAAAAATCGATTGTTTGTTTTTTGAATTCGACGGCACGGGAAAACACCCCCGGGTGCGCCACCATCAGAAAATGGCAAATGAATTAACCGGATTCATCAAAACAAAAATGAACTGGTAATCGACATCATTAACCGGTTTTCAATGAATTGAATCGACATATCACGAAGTGCAGCTAAAGAAAGAAGAAGTTATCACTTGAAAAAAATCATGTTTTTATTGATCGTCACTATGCTCTGCTTTGTCTTTCCGGCCCGAAGTGCGGATCTGAAAATAAATGAAGATCAAAAACCAAAAACCGTGATTGACAAAATCTATGAGGCCGAAGAAGCAGTTCTTCTTGACAGCATCCTGACGCTGCAGGACAGTTCCGCAAGCGGCGGGAATTTTTGTCAAATGCGGAAAACCGGCTCTGTTCTTTTCAATGTGTCTGTTGAAGAAACAGGAAGAGTTGCCATAACCATCGGATACCGGTCTTCCGCTGCAGACAGGGCCCAGCATATTCTGATCAACGGAATTGAGTATGCCCCCGAAATCGGATTCCCACGCAGCATTTCCTGGACGGAAATCGAAAAATCTGCAGGATTAAAAACCGGAGAAAACACAATCGAACTCAGGGCATCCCGGGGAGAGTTGGATATCGATTATATCCGTGTGGAAGGACCCATATTCGAGCCACCCGAAATCACACCGAAAAACAATACGTTCTATATTCATGAAACTTCATCGGATCTGACCATCCAGCTCGAGAAAAATCACAATCCTTTTATCGGAATCACGATCCTGAAAAATGACATCCCTTATAAACAGGAACCTGTTTCGTATATCGAGGATGCCGTCAGCATTACGGTTCCGAACAGTTATCTTCAGACGCTGGAAACCGGTCCAGCTGAATTCCTCTTTCATTTTGGCAACACAGAACCGGTTTCTTTCCAACTGAATGTCAGAGACGTGCCCTATCCAACAGACTGGATCATTGTTTCTCTGGATGTGAGCCACGGTACGGCAGTATTGATGCTCCTCCCCACGGGAAAAACCCTGCTCATCGATGCAGGAACCGAAACAATGTGCCGCGAGCGTGTCATTCCTTTTCTGGACAGACATCAGATTAATCTGGACTACGTATGGATCACACACTATCATGAAGATCACTGCGGTGGAGAACGCCTGCTGCTGGATCGATTCACCGGATTAATCAAAAAAGACTATCATGATTTTGCAACAGATGAACAGTTTGAATTTGAAGGAATTCGGGTTACGATTCTGAATTCTTATAACGACGGGACTGAAGAACTGGGAGAAAACTCCCGGTCCCTCTCGATGAGAATGGAATACCATGGATTTGTCTACACGCACGGCGGCGATATTTATGGCTGGAATCAACATGAAATACTGCACAGATATGTCGAAAAAAATCAGCTGGATCAGCTTAAAACCCATATCTATCATGCCAATCACCATTTTCACGGATCAGTCGATGTGGCTTATTTAAGAATGATCGATCCGTATTTATTCATCGTTTCTGGAGAAGAACACATTTACGGCCGGGGCGCGTATACACAGCAGGTTAAGAAAAATGTTTTAAATTATTTGAAAGAGAATAATGAACGGCTGATCGAAGATTTATTGAGTTTCGAAGTGGGCCACATTATCATCAGGGTATCGGACAGGACCCATTGGAATTATGAAACGGTCAAGGATCTTGATGCGGTAATCTCTTTCCTGAAAGTTAGTCAAACTGTCGATGCCGATTCGGAGAACGGAGAATAGGTTCTCATTCCTCTTTTTGCGCTCGGCGAGGTGTTCTTCACCTCGCTGAAAGGATCATCTAAGGTGAAAAAACACCTTCAACTGCACGAATAGGTTCTCATTCCTCTTTTTGAAACACCCTCACATAATCGACAACCATTTGCTGGGGGAATACGGTCGTCGCATCCGGCGAACCGGGCCAGTTTCCTCCAACGGCCACATTGAAAATCAGGTGAAATTTCTGGTCGAACGGCGCCGGATAATCGTGGCCTTCCGTGTACCATGAAGTAATCGTGGAATAAAGAGTATCATCGACAAACCACTGGAACCGGGTTGTGTCCCATTCTAAAACAAACACATGAAAATCTTCTGCAAATGTTCCTTCCGGCAAAACGTACGAACGGCCCTGCTGCACATTGTTTGGATATGAAGCGCCGTAATGCAGTGTGCCGTACACCCGGTTCGGCTCCTGCCC